>JAAENP010000118.1 GCA_024224155.1 bacterium | reverse complement strand
GCGGCTCTCCGATTCGACTTCCGTACAGGAACAGGAGTCGAAGTAGCTGAGGATCTAGTCGTCATCGAGGTATCGGCAAACGGCGGCACGGACTATTCGGTTCTCGAAACACTCGATCTCGGCCCTAGCGCCGCGGGGTCGCGAACCTATGACATCTCCCGATTCTCCGCCGTCGATACCCGCATTCGACTTCGGATCTCAGCCGCATACGGCGGTCCCGACGAGTATTTCTACGCCGACAATGTTGAGATCGAGAAGACAACCACCCCTCCCCCGTTCTACGCCCTCTCCACCATCGACTACGACGACACGACCAACGACTGGGGCTTCAGCCTGACCCCGGAGGACTTCCTGGCTACGGCCGCGGCCGTGGGATGGGCGCCGGGCAGTTCTGATCTCACCGAGAACGGCAGCCCGGTCTGGGTGACGGCAGAGGCGGACACGACGCTCTTCGTCGACTACGACGGTGACAGCATCAGCGACGCGTCGTTCCCTCTGAACCGTCTCGAGTCGCTGCGGATCCGCGACGCCGACAACGACCAGACCGGCATGCGCATCTGGACCGAGAACGGCACGCGCATCGCCGCGGCCTGGGGCCAGGAGCCGGGGGTCGCCTCCGCGGGTAGCCCGTCGCTCGATCTCGGCACGGCGGTGTTGCCGTTCGTCAACCCGGTGCTGATCAAGGAGGGCGACCTGGCGATCGACCGGAACGGCAACGGGTTGGTCGATCCGGGCGACACGCTCCTCTACACCCTGACGCTCAAGAACGTCGCCATCTCGCAGCTGGTCGACCCCGAGGTGGTCGATGTGCCCGATCCGAACACGACCTACGAACCCAATACGACCGAGCTCGACGGCGTGCCGATTGCGGACGATGCCGGTCCGGAGACCCCTTTCCCGCTCGATGATGACGGTTACACCCTGGCGACGATGCAGCCGGGGGAGACCGTCGTGCTCACCTACCAGATGACGATCGCCGATCCCCTGCCGGCAGGCGTGTGGTCGGTCGAGAACCGTGCGACCGTCACCGCCGGCGACGGGTCGACGTCGGCTGCCACCCCAAGTACCATCGCGATCCCGGGGATCCGGGTGACCAAAGTGTCCGACGCCGGCGGTCCGGTCCTGCCGGGGCAGCTCCTCACTTACACGGTGACGGTGTCGAATCCGTCGCCCCTAACGGCTGACGACGTCTTTGTACAGGACTTGTTGCCGACGGGAACAACCTACGTTCCGCAGAGCACAGTGGCGATCGGTCCGTCCGGAGGCGGGCCCGTGACCAAGGACAACATCCCGGGCGGAGCGAATCCCGATCTCGTCGATGGGTCGCCGCCCGACCTGGTGCTGCCTACCGACGATTTCGACCTAGCCCAACTCGACACCCTGACGGTGACCTTTCAGGTTCAGGTGGTCGGTTCACCCGACCCGAATCTGACCCGAATTCTCAATGTCGCGAGCGCCTCGAGTCCGGAAATAGACGTGCTAGTCACGGACCAGGTCATCGACCCATTGAGTCCGGGCGGGCAGATCGGCGATCTGGTGTGGCTCGATGTCGACGGTGACGGACTTCGAGACCTGGGCGAACCGGGAATCTCGAACGTGACGGTGGAACTGCTGAACGGTGTGTGCACGCAGGGCGTCAATTGCCCGGCCACGGTGACCGACATCAACGGACGCTACGGCTTCAACCGCCTGGTTCCGGGGAGCTATCAGGTGTTCCTGGACGAGACGACGCTCCCAGGATCGCCCGGGGAGTTGGTGAGCGCGCCGGGCACCGCCAACCCAAGCGCCGTATTGGTCATCACCACGACAGAGGTCTACGAGGGGTTGGACTTCGGCTATGGCCCCGCTCCGGGCACCAATGCCATTGGTGACTACCTATGGAGCGACGCCGACAACGATGGAGTACAAGACCCCGGCGAGCCGGGAATCGGCGGGGTGACCCTCGATCTGAAGCGAGTCTTTTCGGGGACGACCGCGGCGACGACCACGACAGCCGCCGACGGCTCGTATCTGTTTACCGGAGTCGGCCCTGGTTTGTATCGCGTCAAGGTTACCGACACGGCTGTGGTGCTAGCGGGTTACACCTTGTCGAGTGGGCCGCAAAGCGAGAGCGATCCGACATCACCAGTCTGGGTGTGGAGGGACGATGTCGAGCTTTCGACTGATTTTGGCTACTTCAAGGCATCCTTGTTCTCGATTGCCGACGTGGTCTGGCTCGATGCGGATGACAACGGCTTGCGTGGGCCCGCTGAGCCAGGTATCCAGGGCGTTACGGTTCTCCTGGTCGACGACCTGAACGGCAACGGGACGCGGGACTCCAACGAGCCCGTGATCGCCAGCACCGTGAGCGACGCCAACGGCGATGTCTCGTTTCTAGGTCTCGAGGCGGGTGACTATCTGGTCGTCCTCGAGGACGTGGACGCGGTCCTCGTCGGCATGGCCGGCACGACGTCCCCGGCGCAGGCCTTCGAGCTTGCCGTTCAAGTCGGACCGGACCATTCGAGCGAAAGCTTTGGCTACACCAAGCCCGGCGCGATCGGCGACCGACTGTGGAGCGACGGCAACAATGACGGTCTGCAGGACCCGGGTGAGCCGGGACTGTCCGGGGTGACGGTCGAGCTCTGGCTGGACGACGGCGACGGCGTCTTCGACTCGACGGTGGACTTCTTCCAATCGTCGACCACCACCGATGCCGCCGGGAACTATCTGTTCACCGAACTCGAGGTCCATCGGTATTTCACGAGTGTCGACGATACCCAGGCGGCGTTGACGGACACTACACCGACCACGGTCGATCAGGAGGCGGGTCCCAATGCCGCCGGAACGCAGATCGAAGCCGCCCTGCTGTTGAGTAACGCCAGCTTTCTGGCCGCCGATTTCGGCTATCAGGATACGAGCCTCTTCGACGTGTCCGGCAACGTCTTCGAGGATCTCGACGCCGATGGATTCGACGACGGGGCCGGCGAGCCGGGGCTGACAGGCGTCACCGTCGAGCTGGTCGATCCCGGCCCCGATCTCGCCTTCGGCACCGCTGACGACCTGACGGTGGCGGTCGCGACCTCCGATGCACAGGGCAACTATCTCTTCCCCGACGTGCAGGGCAGTGTCGCCGTGCCGCGCGACTACCGAGTGGAGATCACCGACACCGCAGGTGTCCTGACCGACTACCAGCTGACCAGCGGCCTGGATTCGATCGAGATCACGGTCTCCGACGCCGAAGTCTCCGGCATCGACTTCGGCTATGTGCGCGACGCGCAGACCGGCTCGATCGGGAACTCGGTATGGCTGGATAGCGACGGCGACGGTCTCGAGGGCCTCAGCGAAGCGGGTCTCACCTCCGTCATGGTGGATCTGTACGAGGATGTGGACGGCGACGGCGTGTTCGAGCCCGGGGGTGACGACGGCGCACCGATTCGCACCACCGTGACGGACGCGGACGGCCGCTATCTCTTCACCGGGCTTCCCGCCGGCGACTACTTCGTCGACGTTGTCGAGTCGACCCTTCCCGGAAGCCTGGCTGAAACCACGTATCCAGGAGTGGATCCGGGCGCTGTGATTGCCCTGAACGAGGGCGAGAGTTTCAGGCAGGCCAATTTCGGGTACTTGCCCTTGACGGGCACAGCGGTCCTCGGCGACCGTGTGTGGTACGACGCCGACCCCGACGGCCTCGGACCGCTGCTTCCGAACGGCCTGCAGGACCCAGGTGAGATCGGGATTGCCGGGGTCGATGTGCCGATCCAGGGTCCCGGCTGTGCGCCCTGCACCGTGACGACCGGGCCGGACGGAACCTGGCTCGCGACGGGTCTGGCAGCCGGCGCGTACATGGTGACCATTGACTATGCGTCGCTGCCCGCCGACGTCGACACGACGCCGACCAACAACGGCGGCGACGACGTCTACAACATCACCGTGGCCGAAGACGACGTATTCGTCCATCTCGACTTTGGTTTCGGCGGCGGGACCTTCGGCACTGTTGGAGACCTGGTCTGGTTCGACACCGACGGCGACGGCGTGAACGCCGCCGAGTTCGGAATCGAGGGCGTCACCGTCAACCTGGTTCGCGACACCAACGCTGACGGTGTCTGGGATCCGGACGGCGTCGACAACTCATTGGGCACCGTCGATGACGAGTCGATCCTCGCGACGACGTCGTCTGATGTGCTCGGCGCCTATTCGTTCTCCGGCGTTCCCTTGAGCGACAACGGCGACGGCGACGCGTCGGACGCCGACTACTTGATCGACGTCACCGACATTGACGGCGCACTCGCCGGTCTCCAAAGAACCGCCGGTGTCGCCGGAGTCGACGACAACAGCCAGGCGGATCCCTACGCTCTGAATCTCACAGCCATCGGCACCTCCGATCTGACCGCCGACTTCGGCTACACAGCGGTTGGCGAGTTCGGCTCCATCGGCAGCTTTGTCTGGCGCGACCTCAACGGTGACGGAGACGTCGATGCGGGCGAGCCAGGTATCGGGGGAGTGACCATCGAACTCTGGCTGGACGTCGACGGCGACACGGTCATCACCCCCGGGATCGACAACCTGGTACGAGGCACCACCACCGACGTCAACGGCGAGTACCAATTCAGCTCCTTGCCGTATGGCGACTACCTGGTCGACGTCACCGATGACGCCGCAGTGCTGTCCGGCTTTTCAAAGACCACCGGCATCGCCGGAACGGACAACAACAGCCAGGCGGATCCGTGCCCGATGACTCTCGACGCCGTCGGCCCCGACGATATGACCGCCGACTTCGGTTACGAGGCGGCTCCCGGTTTCATCATGACAATTTCGGGCACGGTGTTCGAGGACGGGGACAACGACGGTGCCTTCGACGACCCGGGTGATCCACTGGTGCCGGGTGCGACGGTATCCCTCTACCGCATCGTCAATGGCGTACGCACACTCGTCGACACAGTTACCTCGAAGACCACAGGCCCCGACTTCGGTTTCTACGAGTTCACGGACCTGCCGCCGGGCGACTACGAGATCGAGGTCGACGTGACCGGCACCCTTGCCGACGGTTTTATCCAGACCACCCAGACCGGCACCGGCGGCATCCAGCCGGTGACGCTGACGACCTCGGACTCGACGGGCAACAACTTCGGTTTCTGGAACGGCGGGATCACGACGACGCCGGTGACGCTGGCGTACTTCGAGGCGGGCTCGGACGGCTCGTTCCGCTGGATGACCTCGACCGAGGTCGGAAACCTCGGGTTCAACCTCTACGCCCTGACCGACAACGGCCTCGAGCGCTTGAACGAGGAGCTGATCGCCTCCCACGTGGTCGACTCGCTCGAGCCGCAGAGCTACGAGTTCGAGAGTGCCGGCTCGGCGGGCGAGATCTTCGTTCTCGAAGACGTCGACATCCACGGCGTGGTTCGCCATCACGGTCCGTTCTATGTCGACGAGTCGGCGGGCTCGGAGGCCGCGAAGGCCCAACCGGGGGCCTGGAGCGAGATCCGGCAGAAGAAAGCCGAGCGGCGGCACGCCGAACGCTCCGAGCGGGCCGCGCGCCGGCGCGCTCCGGCCCGGTTGTCGGGAGCGGTCCCGACGCCGACCCTGGGTGTGGCGACGGGCGCCTTCCGCGAGGGCGACGGCGGCTGCCTGGGCTGTGACCGGGGCCGGCGCTCGAGATATCCGGCGGCCAGCCTGGGCGTCGAGCGCGAGGGCATCTACCGGGTGAGCTATGAGGATCTTCTGGCCGCAGGGATCGATCTGGGCGGTGTCCAGAGCTCGTGGCTGGCTCTGTCGAGCCGTGGGGTTGCGGTACCGATGTACATGGCCTCGGGGCCGCTCTTCGGTCCGGGCTCGTATGTCGAGTTCGTCGGTGAGCCGGTCGAGACCCTCTACACGAAGACCAACATCTACCGGCTGGAGGTCCATCGCCAGCTCGCCAAGCGGGTCGAGGTCGCGCCGTTTACCGGCGGAGGCGCCCCGGAGGGGTTCTATCTCGAGACCGCGAAGCTCGAGAATCAGTCTCAGTACCACTTTGCCTCACCGACCGGGGATCCCTGGTACGACGTGCGGTTGCTGGCGGTCTCGGGCGCGGTCGAGAGCTCGATCGGCTTCGATCTCGAGTCCTGGGTGCCGGGAGCGGCGCCGGTGGCTCTTGAGGTCGCTCTGTGGGGCGGCACGGACTTCCCCACGGCCCCGGATCACCATCTCCTGGTCGAGGTCAATGCCTCTCAGGTCGCCGAGGAGTGGTTCGACGGCCTCGCGCAGCCCGAGATCGCCTTTACGGTCTCGGACGGCTCGTTGGCCTCGAGCGCCAATACCCTGACCTTGAAGCTGCCGCACGATACGGGCGCCAAGTACGACCTGGTCAACTACGATCACTTGAAGATCACCTATCCGCGGGCCTTCGTAGCCCGGAGCGACGCCTTGCGGTTCGCTTCGGAGGGTTCGGACTTTGTGGTTTCGGGCCTGTCGTCGGCGGGCGCGGTGGCCTATGGGCGGCACCAGAATGAGATCACCCGGCTCGGGGTCCAGGTCGCCGGCCAGCCGGGGGCCTACGAGGCGAGCTTCGGCGGCCTGGGCGGCGGGTTCGGCGAGCCGGCCGACTACTGGCTGGCGAGCGGGACCGGCGTGCTCCTTCCGACGATCGCCGCAGCGCGCGAGCTCGAGCCGAGGCGAGACCCGGTCGACGTGGTCGTGGTCTCACACGGCGACTTCCTCGCCGGGCTCGACCCCTGGGTCGCGCAGCGCGAGGCCGAGGGCCTGACGGTCGAGGTCGTCGACGTCGCCGATCTCTACGCCCACTACAGCCACGGCATCGTCGATCCCGAGGCGATTCGGCGCCACGCGGCGGTGGCGAGCGCCAAGCTGGGAGCACGCTATCTGCTCCTGGTCGGTGGCGACACCTATGACTACTTCGACTACTTAGGCGTCGGCTCGATGAGCTTTGTTCCGAGCCTCTACGCCCAGACCGACGCGATTGTGCGCTTTGCTCCGGTCGATCCGCTCTACGGCGACGTCGACGGCGACCTGGTGCCGGATCTGGCGGTGGGCCGCTGGCCGGTGCGAACCACCGAGGAGCTGGCCGCGGTGATCGACAAGACGCTCGCGTACGCGCCGTCGAGCGAGTCGCTGTCGGCGGTCATGGCCTCGGACGGCGAGGATCTGGCGTCCGGCTACTCGTTTACGCTCGACAGCCAGAACATGGCCTCTCTGTTGGGCTCGGACTGGCAGGTCGACCAGGTGTCCTTGGACGAGCTGCCGGTGGCCGACGCCCGCCAGGCGCTGATCGATGGCATCGGCGCGGGGCCGGCCCTGACCAGCTACTTCGGCCACTCGAGTCTGACGGTATGGAGCTTCGACGGTCTGTTCGGCTCGGCCGATGTCGAGGAGCTGACCAACACGGGCGCGCCGACCCTGGTGACCCAGTGGGGCTGCTGGAACACCTACCACGTGCTGCCGACCTACGAGACGCTGGGCAACCGGCTGCTGCTCGAGCCCGATCGCGGCGCCGCCGCGGTGCTCGGGGCCGCGACGCTGACCGAGGCGCTCTCCGAGCGCCGGCTGGGCCAGCGGGTCTTCGAGCGCCTGACCCAACCGGGCCTGCGCCTGGGCGACTCGATCACCGAGGCCAAGCAGGACCTGGCCGAGACCGATCCGGGCCGACTCGACGTCCTCCTCGGCTGGACTCTGCTCGGGGACCCAACCTTGACGGTGGTGCCTTAAGGATCCTTCTGGGATATCGGAAGAGGCGGAAGAGGCGGAAGAGGCGAATGAAGAGCAGCCAGATGGATCATCGTGGGGAAGCGCCACTCGAGTGGAACTCGAGGGCACAGCGGAAAGCGCGGCCCGGCCAAGCCCGAAAGCAGGCCTACCGGTCGCCTCGCCTTGAGAAGTATGGTGACCTGCGCACGTTCACGCTGGGTGGCACACCCGGTGCCGGCGACAGCGGCGGCGGAGCATTCATCGAGAATCCCCTCATCCCCTAGATTCTTCAAGAACCGGCGGGAACGCCGACGCTTCGGTAGTCTTCGGCGATGACACGATTTGGGGCGCTCTTCGATCGTTGCGGCCGGCCGCTCGAACCTGCGGCGGTAGAGGAAGTCCACCGAGCGCTCGGCGCTCACCGAAAGCAGTCGGAGACAAGACCCCAGAGCTACCCGTGCTACTACCTCTGTTCGGAGAATGGAGACGGCGCGGTGATGTCCGTCGCTCTGGTCGGCTCGATTGACAACCTCGTCGATCTCGCTCGGACCCTGCATCTCGGCTCCGCCAACACCGGCCTGGCCGAGGTTCTGGCCGAAGGCTATCGGCGCTGGGGCCACGGGCTTTGGCCGAGGCTTGAGGGTTCCTTCGGATTGGCGTTCTTCGAGCCCTCTGGCTCCGAGGTACACCTGGTTTGTGATCCGCTGGGCGGCAGGCCCCTGTTCTACTTCGAAGAGGGAAGCACGGTGGCCATTGCCAGCGAGATCGAGATCCTCTTGCGCTGGCCAGGCAAGCGATGGGGTCTGGATCCGCTTGAGCTGGCCCGCTTCTTCGCGCTCGAAATCCCCTCGGCCGGCGGGACTCATTTCGCCGGTGTCAGACAGGTGGTTGGCGGTGCGGCGATCACGCTGACCTCGGGAGGTCGGACCGAGAGACGTTTCTGGACGCCGGAGCGGATTCCGCTGCGCGCGCCGTCGGGTGACTCTGAGGCGGCGCGCGAGTTCAGGGAACGCCTCGAGACGGCGGTGGGGAGCTTCGTGCGAGAGCCCGAGCGTGTCGGGATCATGCTCAGCGGCGGTCTGGACTCGACCTCGCTGGCCGCTCTGGCGAGCCGGGCGGCGGCTGGAAGCGGAGACCGAGTCGCCGCGTGCTCCTGGATCTTCGACGATCTGGGCGTCTGTGACGAACGCTCCTGGATCGACCAGACTCTCGCCGCCGGCGATTACGAAGTGATCCGAGCGCAAGGCGATCGCCTTTGGCCGCTGGCGGACCCCGACTTGTTTTCGTCTCAGTCCGGATCTCCCGAGGAGAATCCCTACCGGGCACTGAAGCGGGCGCTCTACCTCGAGGCGCGAGATCGGGGGCGAACCGTGTTGCTGAACGGCGGTCCGGCCGACGTCTTGCAGCGTGGAGGAAACCTCTACCTGCGAGAAATGCTCCGCGAGGGCAGGTGGTTTGACGGCTGGCGTGCGCTTCGTCGCCAGATCGACGATGCCGGTGTCCGAGCCGGACTGGGCGCCCTGGCTCGAATCGTGCGCCCCCAAGGGCGTCGGGTCCATGCGAATGAGCCCCCCGCCTGGATGTCGGCAGAGGGCAGGACGGCACTAATGCGGCGGAGCGTCGGTTCGGGGGATCGGTCGCCAACCTACCGAGATGTCGCGCGCCTCGTGGGTAGGCAGGCCCGCAGTCAAGCCCTGGAAAGAAGATACGCGCGAACTCTCGGGGTCGACGTGGTCAGCCCGTACTGGACCCTCGACTTCGTGGAGTTCATGCTTTCCTTGCCGGCCCACCAGGTGTACCGGCCCGGCACCACCAAGTTCATTGCGCGCGAGGCGATGCGTGGCCTGATTCCGGAGCCCATACGCCTGCGCCAGCATCCGACGCTGCTCGACCCGCTGTTCGAGCGCGGCCTTTTGGAGCGGGAGGAGGAAGTAGTCGGAGACCTGCTTCGGGGCGGTGCCCCGCTCTGGCCTCGTTTTGTTGACGCCGAAGCGGTTGCCGGCGTGTGCTCCGGTTCCAAGCCGGCTCACAAGGTGCTGCTGTGGCGATGTGTCAGTTTCGAACTCTGGCGCCGGAAACACGGCTGGGAGTTGGCCTGAGATGGCTGCCGCGAAAAGTAGCTCCCCGATAGAGATCTGGTTCGGTCCTCCGGGACCGGTGCCGGGGGGGCGCCGATACCGTGTCGCCGAGGCGGAGATCCGCTCGAGTCAGCCGATTGTCGAGCTCGAGCCCTTCGAGATCTCGAATCATCCGGATTCCCGAGCCTGGCGGTTCGAGCCCCCGCCTCAGGATTCAGGAGGGTTGCCGAAGGTCTACGAAGGGAGGGGGTGGATCGGTGGCCACGATCTCGGCGTGACCTGTCGGGGTCACGGTGGTCGCTATCGCCTCGACATCGAGCGAGGCGACCGGCTGCATGTCTGGAAGGACGACGGCGGTCGTGGCCTGATGACCCCGCGCGATGCCGAGAACGAAGGCGCGAGGTTTGCCGTGCTCGGCCCCGGCCTGGCTCTGGCACTGGCTCTTGGTGATCATTTCAGCCTTCACGCCAGCGCGATCTCGAGCGGCGCGCGCTGTTTCTTGATCCTGGGTGATTCCGGGGCCGGGAAGTCGACGTTGGCGGGTCGTGCCCGGACCCGAGATGGCTTGGAGCGGGTCGCGGACGATGTCGTGCCGATTGCGTTGACACGGGCAGGCCGAGTGGTGGCCCTACCGCGCTTTCCGCAGCTCAAGCTGCCAGCGTCCGACCAGTGGCGGGGAAGCCCCCGGCTGCCGGTCGCAGCGGTTTTTTTCTTACGCCGGGGCAGCACGACAGGGAAACCGAGGGTGATAGAGCTTTCGGCGCGCGAAGCAGTCCTGAGGCTGGTCGAGAACACCGTGGCTTCACGGCTTTTCGACGCCCAGCTGAGGGAGAGGCACCTCGACGTCTGTGTAAGCGCGGCGGCCTCCATGCGGGTGGCCGACCTCGAGATTCCGGACGATCTGGACAGACTGGCCGAGACTCTCGAGCTTCTGGAGTCAGCTCCGGTCTAGCCTGGCCTTCTCACCAACCTTCTACTGCGACGCCGTAAATACTTGAATCTGCAGCGTTACGCTCCCATCGGCTTCCTCGACGTACGTCGAGTACGCCTGCGTCAGCCTCGGTCGCGAGCCTTGCATCCTCAAACATTTCCGGCGTCTCGCTACGAACGCTGGTGAGAAGGTCAGGCTAGGACGGAGCGCAGTCCGGGGAGGGCTAGGCCCAGGCCCAGACCAGCCGATCTTCTTCCGTGATCGAGGTGCTCAAAGTGACGACCTTCTGCTGCACGAGCTCATCGAGCTCGTGGTTCATTTTCTGCACCAGGGCGGACGGATGGACATTGCTGGCATTCCCCGCCTCGAAGATTCCCACCCACGCGTTGCGATTGCTCTTCTTCGAGATGTAGAGAGCCCGGTCGGCGATCGCGTTGACCTGCTCCCAGGAGAGCGCCTGCGGGAACCGGCGCACGAAGGGGTAGAACGCAAAGCCGATCGAGCACGATAGATGGACCGATTTGCCGAGCCCGAGCTCGAACTCGTGGGCGGCGACGCTTGCGCGCAGCCGCTCGGAAAGATCCTCGGCCGATTCCCGGCGGGTGCGGCGAGCCACGATCAGGAACTCGTCGCCGCCCCAACGGATAATAGTGTCCGATTCTCGGCATGTGGCTTCGAGAAGATCCGTGACTTGGAGAAGAACCCGATCGCCCGCGGCGTGCCCGTAGGTGTCATTGACGCCCTTGAAACCGTCCAGATCAAAGATGAGAAACAGCGTGTCCGGTTGGCTCTCTTTGACCGCGGTATCTGGGTGGCGCTTGAGATCCTCGTAGTATCGGTCAACGAGCGCCAGGTCAGAGTCGATGCTGTTGACAAGGAATCTGCGATTGCGCAACCCGGTCAGCGTATCCGTGACGCTCGCCAGCTCGACTTTGTTGATTGCCGCCTGGAGGTCTCGGTTCTTGAGCGCCAGCTCGCTGGTTCGTTCGGCAACCTGCCTTTCCAGGTGTCGCCGCTGCTCGGTCTCTCGGCGCCGGCGGCCGGCGAGGTTGGCCAGGACAGCGAGAATCGCCACCAACGCGGCCATTACGTAGAGCAGATAAGCCCACCAGGTCTTCCAGGGCGGCGGAATCACGCGGATCGCGATCGAGAGGCCGGTCTCGTTCCACACGCCATCGTTGTTAGCGGCTTTGACGCGCAGGGTGTACGAACCGGGATCCAGGTTCGTGTAGGTGGCCCGATTGAGATTTCCGACTTCGTTCCATTCGGTCTCGAAGCCATCAAGAAGGTACGCATAGCGGTTCTTCTTGGGTGCCGAGTAATCGAGCGCGGCGAACTCGAAGGAGACCACGTAGTCCTTGTGGGACAGTTCGATCTCTTTGAGGTCGGACAGCGGTCCCTCGGTATCCACCTCACGGTTGAACTTGAGGAACGAGGTCACGATCACGGGCGGTGCATGTGTGTTTGACCGGATCGAGGCCGGGTAGAAGGAATTGAAGCCCTCGTTGCCGCCAAAGATCATCTCGCCGTCGGCTCTCTTCCAAAAGGAGGCGAAGTTGAAGCCCTTCGACAGCAAGCCGTTGGAGGTGTCGTAACTCCGAATCTGATCGGTGCTTGGATCCAGGTTGACGAGCCCTTCGTTCGTGCTCATCCAGAGGGTGCCGGCGTCATCCTCCAGGATGCCGTACACGACCTCATTGGGGAGCCCGTTGCGGGAGTCGTAGCGGGTGAAACGTACCCGGTTCGCGTCACGATCGGCCTTGGTCCACTTGTTGAGACCGCCGCCGAGTGTGCCTACCCAGAGAGTCCCGTCAGTGGCCTCGAGAAGGGAGAAGACCGTGTTGGTGCTCAGGCTGTTCGGATTGTCGGGATTGTGCCGGTAACGGGTGAACGATCCGGTGCTTCGGTCGAAGGCGTTGAGACCGCCGCCGTAGGTCCCGATCCAGAGCTTGCCGCTCGACCCTTCGAGCAGAGTCAGAACCCGATCGTTGCCCAGGCTGGCGGCATTGTCGGGGTCGTTCTGATAGCGAATGAAGGAGGTGCGTCGATCGTTTAAGCGATTGAGACCGCCGCCATAGGTACCGACCCAGAGCACGCCGTGGCTGTCTTCATAGACGGTGGTGACGGCGTCCCGGCTCAAGCTGGTCTGGTCATTCGGGTCGTTTCGATAGTTGGTGAAACGCCCGGTCGCCGAGTCGAGTCTGTGGAGCCCCCCTTCGTAGGTGCCAATCCAAAGCGTATCGTCGCTATCGGTAAACAAGGACATGACGCGGTCGTCGTGCAGCGCCGATGGGTCGTTCTCGTTCTCTCGAAAATGGCGCACCTGACCGGTCTTCGGGTCGAGCCGATCCAGGCTCTCGTAGGTGCCGATCCAAAGGTGCCCCGCTCGATCCTCGGAGAAGGAGAGCACGGTATTGCTGGCGAGACTGGTGTCGGGTTTGCCGGGATCGTGCCGGAAGCCCGAGAACGACCCGGTGATCGCGTTCCACTTGCTGATTCCGCCCTGGGTACCGATCCAGAGGACGCCACCCCGGTCCTGACAGATCGCCATGACCTGACTGTCGCTGAGCGACCTCGGGTCCGCGAGGTTGCTGAGGTGACCGACGAACCCGCCGCGCTCGGGGAGCAACTCGTTGATCCCGTCGTCCGTGCCCACCCAAAGAACGCCGTTCCGATCTTGAAAGATCGCGCGCACTCGATCGTCGCTGAGGCTGGCCGGGTCGAGAGGGTCGTGCTCGAATCTCTCGAATCGACCGCTTTCGCGATCCAGCCGGTTGAGTCCACCCTCGTAAGTTCCAACCCAGAGATTGCCCGCTCGGTCTTCGAAGATCGTGCGCACGCGGTCCATGCTGATCGAGGTCCGATCCTTCGGATCGTGGCGCAGATGGGTGAAAGAGCCGGTGGCGAGATCGAGTCGATCCAGACCTCCGCCGTTGGTCCCAACCCAGATGGTTCCCTCGGAGTCTTCGTAAACGGAGCGCACCTGATTGTGCCCCAGGCTCCCTGGGTTGGACGGATCGTGCAGATAGCGCTCGAAGGTCTGGGTTTCGGGGTCGAAGACGTTGAGCCCGGATTCCGTTCCCACCCAGATCCGTCCCGCCCGATCTTCCATGAGCGAGCGTATGCGGTCGCTCGAAATCGAGGTCCCGTCCATTTCATCATTGAGGTAGTGAACGAAGGACTGCGTCTCGGGCATCCAGAGGTTGAGTCCGGCCTCGTTGGTCCCGATCCATAGCCGGCCCTCTTTGTCCTCGAGCAGCGCCCACACCCAGTTGTTTGAAATCGAATCGTCAGAGTCGCTGTTGTTTCTGAACACGACGAACCGGTTGCCGTCATAGCGAGCGAGGCCGTCCTGAGTGCCGAACCACATGAAGCCGGTCTGGTCCTGGACGATCGCGTTGACCGCGTTGTGGGGTAGGCCGTCTTCCGCGGTTATCCGGTCGAAGGGGATCTTGCGCTGCTGGCCGAGTGCAGGTTGCAGTGTGCCTACGAGCGCCATCGACGCCAGCAGCCCCGAAATGAGCGAGCGCTGGCGCTTGGGCTGCCTATGGGAGGCGAGGAATCGATAAACGGCTGTCACGTCGACTCGTTGTTCGGTCGGTTCTGAGATTGTGCAAGTGTATCGAATGTCTCGGCAAACTCTTCAGGCGGCAGGGGTTCGGCGAAGAAGAACCCCTGGACCCAGTCGCAACCCTCGTTCTTGAGGAAGTCGAGCTGGGCCTTGGTCTCGACTCCTTCCGCCACGACCTCGAGCTTCAAATGGCGCGCCATTGCGATGACCGCACAGATTATTGCGGAATCGCTCGAGCCGTGGCTGATCCCCTTGACGAAGGAACGATCGATCTTGAGAATGTCGAGTGGGAAGCTCTTCAGGTACGAAAGGGCCGAGTTCCCGGTGCCGAAATCATCGACGGCCACTCTCAGGCCGAGCCTCTTGAGGCCTTTCAGCGAGCGGACTGAAGTCTCGTCGCCCAGAGCCACGCCCCGTTCGGTGAGCTCCACATCCAGCAGAGATGAGTCAAGACCGGTCTCCTCCAGGATCTGCGCCACCTTCTCGACGAAGTCATCTTCGCGCAGCTGATAGCTCGACAAGTTGACGGATAGGCGGATTCTCGGCAGCCCCTTCTCCAACCAGGACCGAAACTGACTACAGGCGCTGCGCAAGACCCACTCTCCGAGGCCGTTGATCAAGCCCGCTGACTCGGCGATCGGAATGAATTCCTCCGGCGAGATTGGACCCATCGTGGGGTGCCGCCAGCGCAGCAGAGCCTCAGCGCCGACCACCCTCTCCGAGCGGGCGTCGAAAAGGGGCTGATAGACAAGATGCAGCTCTTTCTGGACCACCGCCTTGTGGAGCTCGTTTTCGAGATCGAGCTTTCTTGCCGAAGAGGCATTCATCCAGTCGCTATAGAACTGAAAGCGGTTTCGGCTCAGGTCCTTCGCGTGGTACATGGCCGACTCGGCGTGCTGGAGCAACTCGTAGGCTCCACTTCCGTCGGGGGGGTAGACGGCGATGCCGGCGCTGGCGGTGAGGAAGCACTCTCGATCCGCTACCGAGAAAGGGATCTCCAGTTGCCGAAGCAGCCGCTGCACGGCCTTTGCGGCGCCACCCACGTCTTCGAGATCGCTCAGAAGAACCAGGAACTTGTCTCCGCCCCAACGGGCAACGCTCGGTCCCTGCTCGGGTACCAGAACGTCTCCCTTGCGCAGCGATATCCGGACCCGGTCGGCGATACTGATCAGAAGCTCGTCCCCGATCTCCGGACCGAGCGTGTCATTGATCTTCTTGAAGCGATCCATGTCCAGGTACACCACTGCAGCCATCCGATCGCCTCTCTGGGATCTCGCAAGGGACCCCTCGAGGAGCTCGAGGAACATGTGGCGATTGGGGAGGCCGGTGAGGCGGTCGTAGTTAGCCAGGTGCTGGATCTTTTCTTCGGCACGGCGCAAATCGGTTACGTCTCGGATGACGCCCTGGACCGATACGGCCAGCCCCCCCGGGTCGCGGCTTACCTGCGCTCGGTGGTGTACCGTGCGAACGCTGCCGTCGGGCCAGATGACCCGATGCTCGAGATCGATCTCCGCAAGCTCCAGGACCATCTTCCGGAACGACTCGAAGGCGTTCTTCTTGTCGAGTGGATGGACCGAGCTGAGCAGGGACTCGTAGGGTGAAGCCTCTGCGTGTGGTATTCCCAAGATCCGTGCTGTTTCCTCCGAAGAGGACATGCGTTCGCTGGTGAGGTCGAACTCCCAGGTGCCCAGTCGGGCGATTCTTTCGGCCTTCTCGAGCTGCAACCGGCTGGCAGCCAGGCTCTGGCTGGCGCGGTCCGCATCGATCAAGAGCCGGATCCGGTTGCCGAGGACCGTCCAGTTGAGCGGTTTGACGGCAAAGTCGGTGGCTCCGCAGCTGTAGGCACGGCTGATCGTCTCGGCGTCGTCCATGCCGGTCACGATGACGACCGGCACCGAGTGTCCACCTGGAAGGCTCCGAATTGTCTCGCAGACGTCGAATCCGGAGCGATCCGGCAGAGCGACATCCAAAAGTACGAGGTCCGGAGAGTTCGCCAGATACTGTTCGATCCCTGCCGTCGCGTCGCTCGCCTGGACGACGCGAAAGGACTGCTCTTCCAGCTGGCGGCGCCCCAGCTCGAGCAGGGGAGGGTCGTCTTCGACCATCAGAACCGTAGTCTGGGTCGGCATGCGTCGTTCCCGCCCACCACGGTCTGATTCCTCGGAATCACCGGTTTTGAGCAGAGGGTTCTTTGCTGTCAGGAAATCACCTAGCACACCGCTCTCCCTCGGCCCGGTCCTGAGTGCATGCCCGGGCGGTCGGTCGTGGTGGACCTAGAGGCAATTGGCGTACCGAAAGGAGAATTCGGACCTCCGATCGAAGATCGTCTGGTTCCCCGGCCTCTAAATTCATATATGCAAATGGTTTTCTGCAGAGTGTTCTGGTGAGGCACCGATCATACAAAGGAAAACAGCTCCGGAGTGCCGAAAAAGTGAATGACCAGCCAAATGAAATTCTGGAGAAATCCACCGAAAACCAGCAGTAGACGTCAAAAAAGCGGCGGTATCACGAAACCGGCGACTCGACTCGACTCAGCTCGCCGGTCCGAGTGCGGAAGGTGGGTGCCGTGACTCCCATCAACTGAGACCCCGTCGTGACGTCGTCGGGAATCCGCTTCAGAACCTCCTCGAGCAGCAAGGTCGACGCCTTGCGAATCAGATCTTCGCTCTCGCCCTCATCGCTCGACTCCTGCACCACTTCATTGAGCAGAGCGCGAACGTCCGCCCATCGACCCGAGCGGGGCGACAGGCCGGCCCGTTGCTGGCGCTGTGCCTTGACTAGCCGTCGCCGAAACGTGGTCTCAGCAACTCCGATCGAGCTCGCGGCTCTTCGAGCGACGCCGTTCGCCGCCTCGTTGGCGGCGAGGATCAGGTCCTCCCGGACCCACGTTCCGAGTGGGAACAGCATTTCGCGTCGATCGGTCAGGGCGAGATCGACCTCGCGGCCGAGCGCCTCGCGCAGCCGTGCCCAACAGTCTTCGTCCAGAAGCGTGGGTCCGGCCGTCGGCGTCGGCTTGACTCTGGAATCGATCGCCGCCCTCCGCACCGGCTCGGGAATCAGTGGCGCGGTCGCATCGACGGGGAGGTCCAGGTCGGTTGCGTCAAGCTCTTCACGGTCGCACAGAATGACTGCCTGCATGATGCGATTCTGAAGCTCGCGCACGTTACCCGGCCAGCTGTAGCGGACGAGGTCGTTCTCCGCCGCGGGCGTAAACCGCCGGACGCTCTTTTGATACTGGACCGAGAAGGCATCCAAGAAATGCCGAGCCAGGTGAAGGACGTCAACGGGGCGCTGCCTCAGGGGCGGTACCTCGATCCGCACGACGTTGAGCCGATAGTAGAGGTCCTCGCGGAAGCGTCCCGCCGCGACCTCGAGCGCTAGATCGCGATTGGTGGCCGCCACGATCCGGACGTCGACGCGGCGGGTCCGGCTCCCGCCGACCAAGCTGAACTGCTTTTCCTGAACGAAGCGGAGGAGTTTGCTCTGGACTTCAAGCGGCAGCTCGCCGATCTCATCCAAGAACACGGTGCCGGTATCGGCCTCGGCGAGCTGGCCCTTTCTGCGCCCCTGTGCTCCGGTGTAGGCGCCCTTTTCGTGGCCGAAGAGCTCGCTCTCGATCAGGGTCGTTGCGATGGATCCGCAATCGACGATCACGAACGGACGGTCTCGCCGGGAGGACAGCTCGTGGACGGTCTGCGCGAGCAGCTCCTTGCCGGTTCCGCTTTCCCCGGTGATAAGCACGGTCGCGTCGGTGGGCGCGACTCGCCGTGCGGTAGCGATGGCCTCTTCCATTTCGTGCGATTTGTAGATGAGCTTGGCCTGCTGCAGGGCCTGGCGCAGCTCTTTGAGCTCAGCCTTGAGCTGGCGGCGCTCACCCTCCTGACGCGCCTGATCCAACTCGGCGAGGCGGGCGCGATCGAGCGCCACGGCAAGCTGCCCCGCGAGCGCCTTGAGAAAGATCAAGTCCGAAGACTCGAGCACGAGATTGTCTTCGTCACCCGCGAGAAAGAGAGCCCCCAGGGAAGCTCCGCTGGTACGAAGCGGCACTGCATAGGTGGCTTCTTCGGCGCTCGAGTCGGGCTCCGACGGGCCTTCGCGAGGCTTGCCGGCCGCCACGGCGAGTCTCAGGAGCGTCTCGTCGTCGTGCGAAAGCTCGACGGTCTCGACTCGCGACTGATTGCGCGAGTCCGTGCCCCGGCGGGTGAACCCGCGGGTGAGCACCATCGATCCGTCGTCCTGGGTGGAGAAGACTCCGATACGGCTCGGCTTAAACGCGGCGTAGAGACGCTCGGCCACCTCGCCGCAAAGGCCTTCGAAGTCCTGGTTGAGCGCGATGACATCGATGGTGTCCCAGAGCAGGACCATGTTGCGATAGTCCTTGGAGAGGTTGCCGGTGAAAATGCCGCTCAGCCGGTCGAAGGCCCCCGATTCCTCGAGGCCCGAGCGCTCTTCCCAATCCACCGTGCAGCCTCCACCGAGGCGCTTGGCCGCGTTGAGCGCCTGATCGGCTCGGCGCACAAACTCCAGAGCAGACATGCGGGGATTCTCTTTCTCCTCGAAAACCGCAATACCGATGCTGAAGCCTAGCCGTACGGCTCCGTCGAGAAACGACTTCTCGGCAATGCCTTCGAGCACCTTGTCGGCGACTTCGCGCGCCGTCGTCAAATCGGTCTCCGAGAGAATGGCCGCGAAGATGACGCCGCCGTAGCGGGAGATGGGATCCGAGCTGCGCAGCGCCGAGCGCAGTCGTTGGCTTACGTCCTGGATGATCGAGTCACCGGCCTCTCGACCGAATCGCTCGTTGATCGTTGCGAACTCGTCGGGATTAATCAGCAACAGCGACAGTGGCTGGCCATTGTGCCGAGCTCGTTCGAACTCCTCGGTGAGGATGGCCTGAAAGCCGGTTCGGTCGGGGAAGCCGGTGATCGGATCCTTCAGGATTGCCGCCACCTGCGACGCGTGGCTGGCGAGAGCGCCGCCGAGCGCGAACAGCCATTCCCACCAGGGGACCGAGTCTTCCTGAGCCAGCCTCTCGAGAAAGTCGCGGTCTTTGAGTCGCTCCTCCAAAGTCGCACCGTTCTCGGTGAAACGGAAGCCGAGCCAGGCCGAGGGCTGGCTGGGAGGAGGCTGGCCGTCCGAGCGACGGCGGGCCGGCGACGAGTCCTCATCCTGGTGTGAGTCGGCCGGCCAGACGCCACCCGACCAGAAGGATTCGACCGAGGGTAGAGGCAGCAAGCTCCCATCCGGATCCGCACTTCGAACCAGTGGCCGGGCCTTGCCCGGGGCCGGCTCGGACCTCCGCTCGGCGGCGAAGGCCTCGGCGGCTTCGAGGTTGGCGAGCTCCGGCAGACACGGATCTTCTCCGTCCGCGATCAGAAACGGCTGCGACAGTCCGCTCAGCGAGGTGGGCACATAGAGGCAGACGCTCCGTGCACCGCTCAGGCTGCGTATTCCGTGGACGTAAGACTGAAGAAGCTCGGTAGTTTCGATCATGCGCAACTCTCTCGGAGGGCGGCGCCCGAGAGTGGCTAGGAGGCCTTCAAGTGGGTCCAGATCTTAGCACGCAGCCCGGCCGAGAGAGGCCGTCGAGATCTTGAAACACTCAGGCGTTTGCGTGCGTATTGCTAGCTAGTACCAACCGCCGCGGCCTCGCTCCGGGGTGGACACTCAGGGAGAAAGCAGAATGAGCTTGGAAGCCGGCGGAAGTCACAGGAAGCAGAAACGGTTGCGGATCATCTGGGTAGCCGGACTAGTCGTTGTGCTCGCGGTTTCCGGCCTGGCTGTGGTGAACCTGAGCGCGGCAAAGGCCAACGGAGCGGATTCGCCCGAGGCGGAGGAGTCTGAGAGCGAGAGCGGAGAGGATGAAGAGAGCAAGGCGCCGGTTCCGGTCGAGATCGCTACCGTCAAGCAGGGTGCAATCTCCGCGTACATCACGACCAGTGCCAATCTGGTCGCGGAAGACGAGGTCCGCCTGCTGAGCGAGGTCGAGGGGCGCGTAGAGAGCCTCTTGGTAGACGAAGGCGATTTCGTGCGCGAAGGCCAGCATCTCGCGCGTCTCGTTCGAGACGACGAAGAGATCAACCTGAGAAAGACCGAGCTCAAGGAGACCAACGCCCGGCTTGCCTACGAGCGGGGTGAAGACCTCGCCGACAAAGAGCTGATCAGTCGCGAGGAGTTCGACAAGTTCAAGATGGACTTCGAGATCGCTCAGCAAGAGAAAGCCGAAGCGGGATGGCGTTTGCAGAAGACCACTATCAAGGCACCGTTCGCCGGTCAGATCAGCGAGCGAATGATCCAGGTCGGACAGAATCTGCGCCTGTCCGACGAGCTGTTTCAGTTGACGGATGTCGATCCTTTGATCTCGCGCATCTTTCTCCCTGAACGAGACGTCATCGGGCTGGAAGAAGGTGGCCAGGTTCGGATCACTCTCAATGCGGATGCCGACACGCAGTTCACCGGGCGGATTCGGCAGGTCAGCCCGGTCGTGGATACGGCCACCGGGACGATCAAGGTTACGATTGAAGCCGTCGAGCCGCCCTCGAGCGTCCGCTCGGGCAGCTTCGTCACGATAGACATCATCCGTGAGACCCGGAGCGGAGTAGCTCTGGTGCCGCGAGAAGCGGTGCTGCGTGAGCTGCAGTCGGCCCATGTCTTCGTCTTCTCCGAGGACGGCAAGGCCGAAAAACGAGAGATCGAGCTGGGACTCGAAGAGGGCCTCTGGGTACAGGCCGTAAAGGGTGTGAGCGCGGGTGACAACGTCATCGTCGCCGGCCAGGGAGGCCTCAAGGAAGGTGCCGCGGTCAAGCTGGTCGGGGCCGCGGAAGAAGGCTCCCGAGCCGCCGAAGAAGCGAGCTGAGCGCGATGAAGCTCGTGGACTTCTCGCTGCGTCGTCGAGTCACGATCTCGATGGCGGCGGTTGCTCTCATGCTGTTCGGGCTGGTGGCGTTCGGCCGTCTCTCGATCAATCTGCTCCCCGACCTGTCGTATCCGAGCTTGACCGTGGAGACCCGGTTGGCGGGCGCCGCGCCGTCCGAGGTGGAGGCCCTGGTCTCGCGTCCCATCGAGGAAGTGGTCGGGATCGTCGCGGGGGTCAAGCGCCTGACTTCGGTGTCGCGGCCGGGACTGTCCCAGGTCACGCTCGAGTTCGAGTGGGGGCGGAATATGGACTTCGCCTCACTCGACGTTCGCCAGAAGCTGGATCTGTTACGCATGCCGAAGGAAGCGTCGAAACCGATTCTGTTGCGGTTCGATCCCGCCAACGATCCCATTGTCAGGCTTTACGTGACCGGGGGGCGTGATCTCTACCAGCTTCGCTATGTGGCGGAAGAGGTTCTCAAGAAGGATCTCGAATCCACCGAGGGCGTGGCCGCGATCAAGGTCAACGGCGGCTTCGAGGAAGAAATCCAGGTTCAGGTCGACGAGGGCAAGCTCGCGATTCTGGGGCTCAGCATTCAGGACGTGAACTCGGTTCTGCTGCGCGAGAACGTCAACCAGGCGGGCGGCAGCCTGTACGAAGAGGAAGCCCGCTACCTGGTGCGCGCCAACAACGAGTTCGAGGGTCTCGCCGACATAGACGACACGGTGGTGATGACGCACCGCGGGCGAAGCGTCAAGGTCTCCGACATCGCAACGGTGCGTCGGGGCCACAAGCAGCGCGAGGTCATCACACGCTTCGGTGGCAGCGAAGCGGTGGAGCTGGCCTTGTACAAGGAGGGCGACACGAACACGGTCCATGTCGCCCGAGCGATTCTGAGCCGGCTCGACAACGTCAGTGACGAGCTGCCCGAAGGCATCGAGGTGATCACCGGGATCGATCAGTCCGAGTTCATTCAGGCGTCGATCGACGAGGTGTTGATGAACGCCCTGCTGGGCGGCGGTATCGCGATTCTGGTGCTGCTGTTCTTTCTCAAGGACCCTCGAAGCACGCTCATCATCGGGCTTTCCATCCCGATCTCGGTGGTTGCGACCTTCTTTCTCATGTACCGGACCGGAACCACGCTCAATGTGATGTCCCTGGGAGGCCTCGCGCTGGGCGTCGGCATGCTCGTCGACAACGCCATCGTTGTCCTCGAGGCCATCCACAAGCGAAGAGAGCGGGGTGCTTCGGCTATCGAAGCGGCCCGCGAGGGCGCATCGGAGGTAGGGACCGCGGTTTCCGCGTCCACATTAACGACAGTCGCCGTGTTTCTGCCGGTGGTGTTCCTCGAGGGAATCGCCGCTCAGCTCTTCCGCGACATGGCGCTGACGGTGTCCTTCTCGTTGATCGCATCGCTCGCGGTCGCGCTGACGCTGATCCCGATGCTGGCCGCGATCCTGGGTGGTGAGCAGACGGCGTCGAGGCCGATATCGGCCCCAGCGAACGACAGGATTCGGGGCCTGCTGCGCTGGCTTTTCGTAACCTTGCCGGCGTGGGCGGTTTTTTCGCTTCGTTGGCTGCTGGCATCGGCCGGCAGGCTGCTCGCGATCGTCGGCCGGCCGGCCACCACCGCGTTCGACACGGCTCTGGCGATGATTGCCAAGGCCTATCCGAAGGTTCTTAGAACCGCCCTGCGAGCCCGCCCGGTGGTTCTCGCGGTCGCTCTCCTGGCCTTTGCCGGAGCCGTCCAGTTGATTCCGAGGTTGGGTTTCGATCTCATTCCGACGTTCTCGCAAGGCGAGTGCAGCTTTCTGGTCGAGCTTCCCGAAGGCACGCCGCTCGAGGCAACCGACCGTTTTCTGGCCGACGTCGAGACGGTGCTCGCGGGCGACGAGACGATCGCCAGCTTTGCCGGGATCGTCGGCGGCCGGGGCCTGTCGCTCACCAACACGGGCAGTGAGGGCGAGAACACGGCGCGACTACAGATCCGGATGGCCGACAACACCACCGCCGAAGACGAGCAGGTCGTAATTGCGGCGGTCCGGCAGCGCCTGGAGCAATCGGGGCTGGTTAATTCCAAATTCGAGCGCCCGACCTTCTTCAGCTTCCGCACTCCGATCGAGGTCGAGGTGTATAGCGACGGCCTGGCGGACCTTCACACCGCGTCCAACCAGGTTCGCGCCCGGCTCGAGCGAGTGCCCGGCATGGTAGACGTCAAGTCCTCGGCGGAACTCGGTAACCCGGAGCTTCAGATCCAGTTCGATCGCAACCAGCTGGCGCGGCTCGGGCTCAACCTGGGCGATGTCGCGGACACGATCCGTAACAAAGTCCAGGGTGAGATTGCGACGCGTTTCACCGAAGGCGACCGCGAGATCGACATCGTGGTCCGGTCGGTCGACCTCGGGCGGGCCTCGGTCGGCGACGTCAACGACTTTATCGTCGCCCAGCGAGAGGGGGTCCCGATCTACCTGAAGTCGGTGGCCGCGGTCGAGCTCACCGACGGGCCGAGCGAGATCCGCAGAATCGGACAGAAGCGCGCGGGGGTCGTGTCGGCCGACATCGCCGGCAGGGATATGGCCGGGGTGGCCGTCGACGTGCGCGCCGCACTCGACGAGCTCGTGCTTCCGGCCGGCGTCACGGCAGCACTCTCGGGCCAGGAAGAAGAGCGGGCCGCCGCCCAGAAGTCGCTCGCCCTGGCGATGGCCCTGGCGATCTTTCTGGTCTACCTGGTGATGGCCTCACAGTTCGAGTCGTTCTTGCATCCGTTCGTGATCATCTTCACGCTGCCGTTGGGTGCCATCGGCGTGATTGGCGCCCTGGCTGTGACCGGCCGCTCGATCAACATCGTGGCGATGATAGGCGCCGTGATGCTGGCCGGCATCGTGGTCAACAATGCGATCGTCTTGGTCGATGCGGTGAACCAAAGGAGGCGAGCCGGCCTCAGCAAGACCGAAGCGCTGGTGGCTGCCGGAAGCGATCGTCTGCGGCCGATTCTGATGACCTCGACGACCACGATTCTGGGGCTGTTGCCGATGGCACTGGCCCTGGGTGAAGGAGCCGAACTGCGCGCGCCGCTCGCGATCACGGTGATCGGTGGACTGGCGGTGGCGACGCTTCTCACTCTGATCGTGATTCCTGTGGTCTACTCCCTGGTCGATCGGAGAGACGAGCTCGGCGTGAAAGTCGGAAAGCCGGTGTCCGAGGCACTGGCGGGCGAAACCGTCGGGGAGACGGTCTAGTGCACTTGCCCAAGCTAGCGGTCGGCCGGCCGATCACCACCGCGATGATATTGATCAGCATTCTGGTGGTCGGCGGCATCGCGATCGCGAGCCTTCCGCTGGCCTACCTCCCCGAGGTCGACGCTCCGTTCATCGGTGTCCAGATTCCGTATCCGAACGCGAATCCGCAGCAGGGCGAAAGGGAAGTTCTCAAGCCGGTCGAGGAGATCCTGGCGACCATGCCCGGGGTGCGGACCCTCAACTCACAGGCGGACGCCGATCAGGCGCAGTTCTTTCTGGAGTTCGACTGGGGCAAGGAGCTGGACATCGTCCGGATGCAGGTCAGCGAGAAGATGGACCAGATCAAGGGCGATCTGCCTACGGCGATCGGCGAGATCGTCATCTTTTCGTTCAACACCAACGACATTCCCGTGGTTCAGGCTCGAGTTTCGGCCAGGGGCGTCGACCTGTCGGAGTCGTATGACCTGATCGAGGCTCGCGTGCTCAACCGATTGCGCCGGGTGCCGGGCGTGGCCCGGGTCGATCTGGACGGCGTCGAGCCACGGGAAATCTCGATCGATCTGGTTCTGACCCGCATCCGTGAGCACAACGTCGATGTCGGTGCTTTGATCGGGCAGCTTCAGGGCGCGTCCTCCAACATGGTGCTCGGCCAGGTGGATCAGG
>JAAENP010000117.1 GCA_024224155.1 bacterium | reverse complement strand
GTGGAGGATCGCTTCCGTCGGAACGACGAGCACGTCATCGCGCCGCTGGAATTGGATGTAGAGCGTCGCGAACATCCCGGGCTTGAGGCGGTTGTCCGGGTTCTCGAACTCGAGACGCACGCTGAGCGTGCGAGTCGCCTTGTCGATCGTGGGATAGATGTAGGCCACCCGTCCCTCGATGGTCCGACCCGGTGCATAGGTCAGTTCCATTTGCGCCGGCTGACCGACCTCGATCCAGGGTGCGTCGTACTCATAGATCTCGGCAGTGACCCAGATTCGCGACAGGTCACCGATGTGATAGACGTCGTTCCCCGCCTCGATGTGCGCCCCGTCCACGATGTGCTTCTCGTTTACGCGAGGGAAGCGGGGCTCCATCTCTGGAACCGGCCATATCGCCCGTTCACTGAGAAACACCTCAAGAGCCATTATCGAAAAATCGACCAAGAAGGTCGCCGCTACGAGCACGGAGAGTTGACAGGACCGGGAGTTCGCCATGGGCGCAGCGGCTTGCCCTGGAAAGGCCTCGACGTGTCCGCCATCGGTCGGCACTGGACCACTACGATCGATCGACTCGACGAGTTAAACGCGAAGGGCCGCATCTATCTGCCTGGGGATGGAAGCTGGCCCCGCCTCATTCGGTACGCCGATGAGAGTAAGGGCTCAGCGATCGGCGACAGCGAGCCCGTATCTCAACACAGCGCAGGCAGCTGAGTTCCTGGGCCTGAGCCCTCGCACTCTCGAAAAGCTTCGGGTTTCCGGGTCGAGCTGGGCGGCGACACACCGCGAAACTCAGCAGGGGGGTCCCCCGTCACTATGGGTGGCAACCACCGAGGCCATTCTGTGCTATTAGAAGTGTTTGAGAGGAGTGGCAAAAGTGAAGAAACGAACGGCGTTGATCAGAGCTCTTCCGGTCTTTCTCCTACTCGGGTTGATGCACGCGTCCCTGGCGGCGCCGATGGCGGCGGATGAGGCGGAGTTCGAGTACATTGGATCAAAGGGCTGCAAGAAGTGCCATCTCAAGGAGTACAAGTCGTGGGAAGCCACGACGATGGCCACCGCCTTAGATGCCTTGAAGCCCGGAGAACGAGTGAAAGCCAAGCGAAGCACCGGCCTGGACCCGAACTTCGACTACACTCAGGTCGAAGGTTGTGTGAAGTGCCATGTCACGGGCTACGGTAAACCGGGTGGCTTCGTCGACATCGAAACCACGCCGGAGCTGGCGGGCGTCGGCTGTGAGACCTGCCACGGGCCGGGCGGTACCTATGTCGCGGACGAGCTCATGAGTCTCAAAAACAAGGAGTACAAGTTCGCCGACGTGGTGGCCGCCGGCATGGTGGAAAGCGTGGGCGGAGCGCAGTGCGACGGTTGCCACAACAGCGAGAGCCCGTTCGTGGCCGAGGGCTACGTGTTCGACTACGAGGCCAACCAGGATAAGGGCATGCACGAGAAACATCCGCTCAAGTACAACCACGACTAGCTTCCGTGGCCTTCCAGCGAAGAGCTACCGACCACACGCCAGCCCTCGATCGAGTCACTTTTCCCAGCCGTGGGCTCTTGAGGCTGTCCGGGCGCGAATGCGCGCCCCTTCGTCGAAGCGAGAAGGCGGCGCCATCGAAGGTGGTGGGACTCAGGATTCAGCAGACACACGTTTCCTGGCGCCTCGTGCGGAATGAGCGATCTCGGAGTTGCAGGACCCTCTTCGGAGAGAGGCTCCCTGGAGCTTGGCAACCTCAAGGGCGCCGGGTCCCGAAATCCTTGAGCTTCTTGTGCAGTCGGGTGCGGTGGATTCCCAAGAGACGCGCCGCTTCGCTCACGTTCCAGCCGACTCGTTCGAGTACGCCCTCAATGTACTGCTTCTCGCACCGATCTCGGAACTCACGCAGCTCGACGACTCGAGTGTCGTTGTTCAAATCGAGCACCGGGTCCGGCGCCGGCGCGCCGCTTCGGTAGGGCTCGGGCAGCTGCTCCAGATCCATCGGATCGCCGGCCAGCACCGCCAGCCGCTCCGCAAGACTCATGCTTGATCGCATCGTCCTCCGGTTTGGCCCCTGCCCACCTACTCGGATCGCAGCCGTGCGAGACGAGTCGATCGCGGGGAGCATCGCCGCCAGCCAAAACCTGCTTTGCATGAAGCACCTCCTCGGTGCCTTCGGCAGCCCGGCGGTCTTGCGGTCCTGCGCGGTGGAGGCGTGAGGCCTCACCGTCCAGTAGGAAGCGAGGACCCGTGGCTTTCCGGCCCTGGGTTTTCCCAGGTGTGCCTTTGTCGAGGCTATCTTGAACTTACGCCTGTGATTACGGACAATGCGCCACCCGAACGGGCGGTATGGGCGCCGGCGCGGCGCTGTCCTTGCCGATCATCGGGAAGCTCCTCGGCCACACCCAGGCAGTAGCGACGCAACGCTACGCGCACCTAGCAGCCAATCCTGTGAAGCAGGCAGCGGACCGAATCTCAAGCGAGATCGCGGGCCCGCTCAACGGGAAGGCGAGGGGGGAGGTCGCGCCGATCAGGCGCTAGCCAGCCCCCTGCGCTCCGGCTTCACGAGCGGGAGGCGGAGAGCCTGGCGGGCTGGGGCTCGGAGCACGCGAGGCGGTGTCCGGTGCAGCGAGGGGTTAGGCGGCCAGCCTGCCTGATGCTCGCCTGTACCGCCGCCAGACAAGCGAGTACACGAGAGCATTGGCGAGGACGACTAGAGCCGCCAGCACGAGCTGCACCGTGTGCGAGAGCGCCGCTGGATAGATGATTGGCACAAGGTAGTGCTCGATGAACCCGCCCGCATACGCTGAAGCGCCCGCCGCTTTGCGAAGCGCGTTCTCCAGGGGTGTAAGCGGGCAGACACCGCCCGTCACCTCGATAAACACGCCCCATATCGCAGCCGGGAGGTGCACAAGCGGGGCCCAACGCCAGCGAAGCGCGAGGAGCCCGCCGACCACGACAAAGATGATGAACGCGAGATGGAGGACGAGGACCAGATCGGCCAAGGCGCGATAGATCATCGTAACCTCTGCTCGCTCGGCTC
>JAAENP010000116.1 GCA_024224155.1 bacterium | reverse complement strand
GAGACCATCAGCGACATGCTGACCACGTAGCTGGCGTCCTCGAGGTCGAGACCGAGGGCGCCGGCGATGATCAGCGGCGGCGTGATGACGCCGACAAAGACCGCGAGCACGTGTTGAAACGCGGCGACCGTGGCCTCGAGCACCGGTGGCCGGTCATTCAGGCCGTAGATGACGTCAGACGCTGCGGGCGTATCTTTTTCGGGCTTCTCTTCTGTGTTCATCTGATTCCCGCCGAGTCCAGTGTCTCTTCAGGGTATGGGGTAGGATAGTACAGAGAGCGTTCCAACTCTCTCGGAGGTAATCCTTTGGGCCGTGTGAGCACATCTGTTCGAATCACCAACGTCAGGGAACCTGACGTTTCGCTACGTTGCGATGCGTTGGTCGACACCGGTGCCTCGCACATGGTGTTGCCCACAGCCTGGAAGGACCGCCTGGGTGAGCTCGAATTGGCCGGGAAGATCGAATTCGAGACCGCGAATCAAACCTCCTTGATCGGGGAGGTCTGCGGGCCGGTCAAGATCCAGCTGGAAGGATTCCGGCCGATCTACAACGAGGTCGTCTTCATCGACATGGAGCCCGAGGACGGCGTTTACGATCCGTTGGTGGGTTACATCGTTCTCGAGCAATCGCAAGCGGCGGTCGACATGGTCGGGCATCGTTTGATCCACGTCAAGCGGATGGATCTCAAGTAACGGGGCATACAATGGCGCCGTGCTCCCCACGCCCCAGAATCTCCGCCGCGGCCCGCTCCTCCTGCTGGCCGCGCTGCTGCTGACCCCGACCGTCTCAGCCCAGGGCGAGCCGCCACCATCGGCGGCCACCCACAGCCTCCAGGCCCTCCGGCTGGAGCAGCCGATCACCCTCGACGGCCGTCTCGACGATCCGGCGTGGCAGCGCGCCGAGATCGCCACCGGCTTCACCCAGCGCGAGCCCGAGCCCGGAGCTCCGGCGAGCGAGCGCACCGAGGTACAGGTCGCCTACACCGAGAAGACTCTCTACGTCGCCGTCCACGCGTTCGACGCCGACCCGGGCGCGATCATCGCCCGCGAGATGCAGCGCGACGGCGGCCTGTTCCGCGACGACTCGGTGATTGTCCTGCTCGACACCTTCGACGACGACCGCAACACCTACTTCTTCGAGACCAACGCCCTGGGCGCGCGCACCGACTCGCTGGTCACCGACGAGGGTCGCGACACCAACTTCGAGTGGGACGGGGTGTGGGACGTGGCGGCCCGGCGCACTGGCGACGGTTGGGTGGCCGAGCTCGCCATCCCGTTCTCCACCCTGCGCTTCGACCCGCAGGCTGAGGCGTGGGGATTCAACGTGCGTCGCAATATCCGGCACAAGAACGAGGACGCCTTCTGGGCACCGATCGGGCTCGACGCCGACCTCTTCCGGGTGTCGCTCTATGGCGCACTGACCGGCATCGAAGGCGCCCGCCCGGGTCTTTCTCTCAACGTCAAGCCGTTCGCCGTCGCCGCCACGATATCGCATTCGCCCCCCTCAGGGGGGACCTCGACGACGACCGCTGCGCCTCAGGCCGAGGACGGCGACGACTTCGACGCCGGGCTCGACGTCAAGTGGGGGGTGACCCGCGGCCTCTCCCTCGATCTCACTCTCAACACCGACTTCGCAGAGACCGAAGTCGACGACAGCCAAGTCAATCTCACCCGCTTCTCGCTCTTCTTTCCCGAGAAGCGCGAGTTCTTCCTGGAGAACTCCGGCATCTTCGAGCTCGGCTCCGATCCCGGCAGCGACAGCCCGCTGCTCAAAGTCTTCTTCTCGCGCCGCATCGGCATCGGCGAAGGCGGCCGCGAGGTGCCGATCGAAGGCGGCCTGCGTCTCACCGGCCGCGCCGGGGCCTGGAACCTCGGGGTGCTCGGCGTCGCCACCGAGGCCTTGGCTCCGTCGGTAGGTCCCCCCGAAGGGGGGCAAACGCGACACAGTGCGGGCACGCCAAGTAATACCTGGGGCGCCCTGCGGCTCAAGCGCAACGTCGGCCAGCGCTCGAGCGTCGGCTTGATCGTCACCGACCGAGAGGGCGAGGACGGCGACTCGAACCTGGTCTTCGGCGCCGACTTCGACTGGAAGCCGACCGACCGGCTGGCGCTCAACGGCTTCTTCGCCCAGTCCGACGACAGCGATCTGGTAGGCGGAGAAGACTGGGCCGCTGGTGCCGGCGTCGAGTGGAGCGGCTCGATCTGGAGCGCCGAGGGCGGCTACGTCGAGATCGGCGAGCGCTTCGAGCCCGAGATGGGATTCTTGAGGCGCCGCGGCGTCCGGCGCTACACCGGCGGGGTCGAGTACGAACCGCGTCCGGACCTCCCGTGGCTGCGCAACTTCAACTTCGAGCTCGAGGCGGAAGTCTTCACCCTACGCGACGGCACCACCGAGTCGTCCGAATTCCAGCTCGAGCCCCTCAGCATCCGCTTCAAGACCGAGGACCGCATCACTCTCTTCGTCGAGCGCAACTTCGAGCGCCTATTCGAGCCCTTCGAGATCACGGACGGCGTGATCATCCCGGCCGGCGACTACACTTATTACGACTATGGCGTGTCCTTCGACACCAATGACGGCCGCACCCTCACCGCCGACGGCAGCATCCGTTGGAGCGGCTTCTTCGATGGCGACCGCTTCCGCGCCGAGGCCACCCTCCGCATCCGCCCCAACCGCTTCGTCCGCTCCGAGACCACCTGGCAGTACAATGACGTCGACCTCCCCGGCGGCGCCTTCACCGCCACCGTCCTGCGCGAGCGCCTCAGCCTGGCCGCAAGCCCCCGCCTGCGCGCCGATACCTTCCTCCAGTACAACGATCTCGACGAGCTGTTCGCCGCCAACGTCCGTTTCAACTGGATCTACAAACCCGGCGCCGACCTCTTCGTCGTCTTCAACCAGACCTGGGACGCGCCGAGTCTCGGCGACCTCGATCGGCGAGACCGGCAGGTGATCGTCAAGTTCACGTATCTGTGGCAGCGGTAATCACCCCCCTTTGACTGGTGGGCAGCTTGAGCTGCCTACATGCAGGATTAGTCTTCCCTCGACGTCAGGCTCCTTTTTCGGCCTCATTGGAGTGCCTCCACCCTTCGTCAGCTGGCCGTATTCACTCCAATAACCGAAGGGGTCGTTTTCTTCTTCTTTTTGCACGCATCCGAACCCGATCTTAAAATCGGTGTTGAGTGCGCTCTTGAGCGTTAGATGCTTGGGCGTCTGGTCTTCATACACTACAGTGAGCCTGAAAGCGTCGTTATATTTGCCTTGCCAAATGAAAGCGTCTGCAACGTGGCGATATGTTTCGTTGATGGCCGGGAACTTGTATCTGTCGCCGAGCTTTTTAATCCAGATCTTACGAGAATTATGAGGAGATAGGAGAAGACGGCCTAGCTCTCCAGTAATCCAAGATCCTAGTCCAACGCCGTCCGTCGAAGATCCTAGTCCAAGGTCTATGGTTGTCGCGGGCTGGGGATCGTTCGGAAGAGGGGCGAGT
>JAAENP010000115.1 GCA_024224155.1 bacterium | reverse complement strand
GTCTATTTCCAGGAGCGGCGGGCCTAGCTGGCCTTCAGCTCTGCCAACGTCTCGGCAATCGTCCCGAGCATCTCACGCGTCTCGGCCTGCGACTCCTCGATTTCGGCCTGATCGCGCAGCCTCTCTTCACGAAGCCGCCTCATCTCGGTCATCATCTGAGCGATGCCGGCCTGCAGTCGGGCCGCTTCTTCGGCATTGGTCTCGAGCTTCAGTACTTCATCCATACCTGGCCTCCGATCCAAGTGTAGCACGCTGAGATCTGCGCTGGCGCTACACGTCCGGTCCCTCGGGCCACGGCCGGGCGTCGCTCGGCATCACCAACTCCACGGGGTGCTCTTCGGTGTGGGGCTCGACCTAATCCCTACAACCCCTACCCATATCCGTGGACCAACCACCTCTTCCAGGACGCGCCGTCGATCGCGATCGGCATCTTCGAGGGCCAGATGCGCAAGATGGCCGATGGCTTCCGCGCCGTGCGCACCGCCGAGCTCGAGGTCGCCGACGCCTACGACGAGTCGCACGACAAGTTCTTCGAAGCCTTCGACTGGCGCCAGTTCACCGACGACGAGTTCCGGCTCTGCCCGCCGGTGCT
>JAAENP010000114.1 GCA_024224155.1 bacterium | reverse complement strand
GTCGCGTCCCCGGCCGCCGCGATCATCGGCTCGAAGAGCGAGCGGACCCGGGCCAGGTGAGCTCGGGCCTCCGGCCCCCTGCGAACGCGACCGTGCCCCGGAATCATCACTTGCCAGTCCCAGCTCTCGAGCTCGGTCAACACCTCGACCCATGCGCTCGGGTAGCCGTGGCCCGCGTACGGCAGGTCGTCGAGCACGTCGCCGGTAATCAGGACCCCGGCTTTCGGGAGAAGCACCACGAGGTCGCCGCGCGTGTGGGCGTGGACCGCGCGGATCTCGATCGGACCGACACTGCGGCTCAGAGTCAGCGATTCGGGGACGGTCAGGGTCGGCTCCGCCCATTCGATCGACTCGAGACCGGCGAGAACCTGCTTGGCCGCCGCAATCTGCTCGGCGAGGGTCTCTTTTCCTTCGTCGTCGAGGGCCCCGCCGGCGCGGCTGACACCCGTGGCCAGGCGCTCTTCGCCGGCCGGAATCTCGCGCCGGTAGAGTTCGAGCTCGAGCTCCGGTGCCGAGCGGTTCGGGATGTCTTCGAGCAGCGTCGGGTGGCCGATGATCTCGACGCCCGGAAACTCGTCCGTGTAGACGAAGTTGCCGCGCGTGTGGTCGCTGTGAAAGTGCGTGTTGACGAGATAGCGGACCGGCTTGTCGGTGCGCTCGCGAATAGCGGCAATCAGGGCGCGGACGGTCGCGGGTTCACTCTGGCTGTCGATTACCAGCATGTCCCGGTCCGAAATGATGACGACCGAGTTGGAATCGTTGAATCGGCGAGCTTCGGGCTGGAGCGCGGCCCAGACGCCGGGGGCCACCTCCTCTAGCGTGAGATCGCTCGCGTCGGCCGACGGGAACGGAGACAGAGCCAGTGCGACCACGACCAGGGCCCGCACGTGCGCGGCCGGCCGACGCTTCAAGCGGCCTCTTTCAGCAGCAGCTCCTCGAAGAACTCCTCGACCGCTACGAGAAAAGCTTCGACGTCGGGCAGGTCGTTGATGCGCCGCCGCAGCTTGGCTCCATGCGGCAGGCCGTGGGTGTACCAGCCGGTGAACTTGCGCAGCTTGTGCAGTGCGAACTTGGACGGCTCCCGCTCGGCGATCATGCGGAAGTGCTCGAGAATCAAATCGCGACGATCGCGGGTGGTCGGGTCGGTGAGCTCATTGCCGTCCATGACGGCGGCGATCTGACGGAAGATCCAGGGGTTCTTGGTCGCGCCGCGTCCGACCATGACGCCGTCACAGCCGGTCTTCTCGATCATGGCGAGAGCGTCCTCGGCGGTTCTGACGTCGCCATTGCCGAGCACCGGAATCGAAAGAGCCTCCTTCAGTCGAGCGATCTCGGACCAGTTGGCCTCTCCCGAGAAACCTTGCTTGGCGGTCCGGGCGTGCATGGCGACCGCGGCGACGCCGTTGTCCTCGCAGATTCTGCCGAGCTCGAGGTAGGTTCTCTCGGTATCGCGCATGCCGAGCCGGAACTTGACCGTTAGGGGAATCGACAGGGCTTTGCGCACTTCGCGGATCATGCGCTCGGCCAGCGGCAGATCGCCCATGAGCGAAGCGCCGGCGCAGCCCTTGAGCACCTTGTTGGCCGGGCAGCCCATGTTGATATCGCACAGATCCGGGCCCAGCTCTTCGACAATGCGAGCCGCCTCGACCATCGTGTCGACATCGGAGCCGTAGATTTGAATCGAGAGTGGTCGCTCTTCCTCGCAGAAGTGCATGAGCTCGCGCGTCTTTGCGTTGCCCTGGGCGATGGCTCTCGAGGAGATGAACTCCATGGTGACCACGCCGACGCCGCCGATCCGGCGGATGATCAGGCGGAAGTCCCGGTCGGTGACGCCGGCCATGGGCGCGAGAACCAGAGGAGGGTTGACGGGTACCGGGCCGATCCGCAGCATAGCGCTGCCATTCTACCGGTCGTTTCCGCCGGCCGACTCCGCAACAGGACGCTCGGGCAGCTTGCGGCAGGGTGATGCGAGGCACTCGAGGCCTGTAAGATCCTCGCGGATGGCTTGGTACAAGGAGTGGTTCGGAGAGGAGTACCTCGAGCTCTACGCGCATCGCGACGAGAGCGAGGCCGATCGCCACGTCGACTTCGTCGAGAAGGTCATGCTCGGCTCGAACGGGGCGCGACCGCGGGCGATTCTGGATCTCGCTTGCGGCGCCGGTCGCCATACCGAGAAGCTCCGTGGCCGCGGTTTCAGGACACTGGGCGTCGATCTCTCCCTGACCCTGCTGGCCCAGGCGCCGGGCCTGCCTCGTACCGCCGGCGACATGTGCCGCCTGCCGTTCAAGAGCCGAACCTTCGACTGGGTGCTCAACTTTTTCACCTCGTTCGGATACTTCGAGACCGAGCGCCAGAACTTCCAGGTGCTCGAGGAGATCGAACGCGTGCTCACCCCCGGGGGCAAGTTCCTGATCGATCTGTTCAATCGCGAACAGGTGCTCAAGAATCTGGTGGCCGAGGAAGCGCAGGTGCGGGGCGGCTATCGGGCGCAGATCGAACGCTGGTTCGACGAGTCGACCGAGCGGGTCAACAAGCGCATCCGTCTGTACAGGGGTGATGATGGCAAGGGTCCGGTGCCGACGTTTCTGGAGAGCGTGCGCGCGTACCGCCCGGAAGAGGTCACTATCGGCCTCAGATGGGCGGGACTCGAAGTCGACGCCCTCTACGGCAGTTTCGAGAGAGAATCCTTCGGGCGTGACAGTGAACGACTCATCCTCGTCGGCCGTAAGCCGAGCTGACTCGGCCGGGGGCTGGGAAGACGAAATGGGCACAAATCGGAAGGGGACGGACCAGCTGAGCGTAGACCTCGTTCCGGCCGGTCTGCTGGACGGGCTGCCGGCGGCGCTTGCCCAGGGCGAGGGCCTCGAGCTGCTCGAGCCGCTCGGGTTCGAGGGCTGCGGAGCCGGCCCTCTCGAAAGGAAGCTGCCCGCCGTCGAGCGCCGCGAACTGGCAGAGGCCCTGGCGCTGGCCAATGCGGCTTACGGGCACCCGAAGGCCGAGTCGCTGGCGGCGCGCCTCGCCGATCCAACGACCGCGGTCGTGGTCACGGGTCAGCAAACCGGCCTTTTCGGCGGACCGCTCTACACCCTGACGAAGGCGGTGGCGGCCACGCTCTGGGCCGAGCGTCTTGCCGCCGAGGGCCGGCCGGCGGTCGCGGTGTTCTGGATGGCCACCGAGGATCATGACTATCGCGAGGTCGCCCGCGCGAAGTTTCCCGGTTCGCCGGTCTCCGGTGGCTCTGGTGGCTCCGGCGGCTCAGACCTTCTATCGCTCGATCTCGGCGACGACCCGACGCCGCTCATGCCGGTGGGCATGCGCACGTTGGGACCGGGCGTCGACCGCACGCTCGAGGCACTGCGCGACTCGATGCCCGGAGAACGCTTCTCTGGATGGGTCGACCGGCTGGCGACCTGGTACCGGCCAAATGCGCGCTTCGGCGAGGCCTTTGCCCGGCTCATGACCGGGCTCCTGGGCGCGCGCTGTCCGCTGCTTCTGGACGCGATGCTGCCGGCGGTGAAGCAGGCCGAGCGGCCGTGGCTCGAGCGAATCGTGACCGGCCACGAGGACATCGTGGCCACTCAGCAAGCTCGGGACGAAGCCATCCGGTCGGCCGGATACGAGCTGCAGGTGCAGCCGCAGCCCGGCGCGAGCCCGCTTTTCTATCTTCATCGCATGGCGCGCCGGCGGCTGGTGCTCGAGGCCGAGCGAGTCTCTCTGCGCGGCGAGGCCGAGTTCTCCGAGACTCGCGCCTGGCTGGAAGAGGCCGTGCGCGAGAATCCGGCGGTGGTGAGCCCGGGAGTCCTGGCTCGGCCCGCGGTCCAGGACGCGATACTGGGCACCCATCTCCAGATTCTGGGTCCCGGGGAGGTGTCCTACATGCCCCAGGTGGCGCCGCTCTATGAATACCTCGGCATCGCGCCGCCGATAGTGGTGGTGCGTCCGCAGGCGTTGGTTCTGGGCAGGCATCAGCTCGACAAGGTCGACTCCAGCGGTCTCACGCTGGCCGGGCTGGTGGCGCCGGATCTGGACCTGGATCGGGCACTGGGTGGGGCGGGAGGTGACGAGCTGGTCGCAAGTGCTGCCGCGGATATCGGCAAGCGGCTTGACCAGCTGGGAGCCAGGGCGCTCGAGCTGGACAAGACTCTCGCCGGGCCCCTGGACAAGACGAAGAGCCGCATCGAAGGGGCGCTGGCCGGTTTCGCGGCCAGGGCGGCCAAGGCGCTCGCCCAACGAGATCAAGTCCGGAGGCAGCGGGCCGAGTCGCTGCGTGCGGTATGCCGGCCGGCGGGTGGCCTTCAGGAGCGGGTGATTTCGAGTGCCTATTTTCCGGGCAAGTACGGCGAACGCTTCGTCGACGCACTGTTCGAACAACTCGACCTAGACTGGCGGCGGTTGTCGGTCATCGACCCCTCATAGCCCGACCGACAGGAAGAAACTCCATGACCCTCGACCTTCTGGCGATCAGTCCCCATCCCGACGACGTTGAGCTTGCGTGTGGCGGCACCCTGGCCCGGGTGGCGACGGCGGGAGGGCGGGTCGGCCTGCTTCACCTGACTCGCGGAGAAGCCGGAACCCGCGGCACCGTCGAGGAGCGCGAGCGCGAAGCCGAGTGCGCGGCCGAAGCGCTGGGCGCGGTGGCGGTCGAGTTCTTGGATTGCGGCGACGGCGCCCTGCGTACAGGCGTCGAAGAAGAGGACGCTCTGATCGAGCTGCTGCGACGGCTGCGGCCCGAGCTGGTGCTCTGTCCGCCGGCCTCGGATCGACATCCCGACCACGGCCGCGCCCATCGCCTGGTCGAGGCGGCGTGCTTCTACGCCGGCCTGGCCAAGCGGGGGAAGCCCGAATGGGGTGAACCCCATCGGCCGGCCGCCGTATTTCACTACATGCTTCACGACACGTTCGAGCCCCGGTTCATCGTCGACGTGACCGACGTGTGGGCCAAGAAGATGGCCGCGCTGGCCTGCTACGAGACTCAGCTTTATCAGAGCTCGGGACCGCGGAGTGATCAGCGGCCGCGCCAGACCGAGACCAAAGTATCTTCGCCCGAGTACTGGCTCGCCGTCGAAGGCAGGGCGCGCCACTTCGGGCTCTTGATCGGTGCCGAGTTCGGCGAGCCGTTCACGAGCCGTCTGCCGCTCGCGGTCTCCGATCCGCTCGCTCTTCTGCCCGGAGGCTTGCGTTGAAGATCGGCATCAGCTGCTATCCGACCTTCGGCGGCTCGGGAGTGGTGGCGACCGAGCTCGCCATGGCACTCGCCGCGAGCGGCGACGAGGTTCATGTCATCAGCTACGCTTTGCCCTTTCGACTCGACCTCGTCGAATCGCGGCTGACCTTTCACGAGGTTGTAGTTCCGCACTACCCGCTGTTCGACTATCCGCCGTACTCGCTGGCGTTGGCGACGAAGATGGTCGAAGTGGCGCGGCACAACCTGCTCGATCTTGTGCACGTTCACTATGCCGTGCCCAATGCGGTATCCGCGGTGCTGGCACGCGAGATCCTCGAGCCGCAGCCGCTGCCGGTAGTGACGACTCTTCACGGGACCGACATCACCCTGATCGGCAATGATCCGAACTACCTGGAGACGACACGCTTCGGCATCGAGAAGAGCGACGCGGTGACCGCGGTCTCGGAAGCTCTCAAAACCTCGACGGTGGAACAGCTCGGCGTGCGCAACGACATCACCGTGGTACCCAACTTCATCGAGCCCGAGCGCTTCGACCGCGCGCGCATGGGCGGGGGCGCGCGCAGCTGGGCCCGGGGTGACGAGAAGCTGATCGTTCACATTTCGAACTTCCGTCCGGTCAAACGGGTCCTCGATGTAGTCGAGGTGTTTCACCGCGTGCGACGCGAGCTGCCGGTGAGGCTGCTTTTGGTGGGCGACGGCCCCGACCGGGCCAAGGTCGAGCGTCATTGCCGCGACTGCGATACCTGCGACGAGATCACCTTTGTCGGCAATATTCCTCTGGTCGAGCAGATCCTCGCCGGGGCCGACCTGTTTCTGCTGCCCTCCGAGACCGAGTCCTTCGGTCTGTCGGCGCTGGAGGCGATGTCGTGCGAGGTCCCGGTCATCACCACGAATGTGGGCGGCCTTCCGGAGGTCGTGGACGACGGCGAGACCGGATTGCTTTTCCCGGTCGGGGATGTGGAGGCGATGGCGAGCGGGGCGGTGGAGCTTCTGCGCGACGACGAGCGCCGGCTCGCGATGGGGCGCCTGGGGCGAGAGCGAGCGGTCGGGCGCTTCAGCGAGGATCGGGTCGTCGAGCTCTATCGAGACGTCTACAGCACGGTGCTTTCCCGCTAGCCAGTAGCCGGCATCTCGCTACGAACCCGATGACAAGGTCAGGCCAGGGGTGAGCTCTCCTCCCGGGTCGTATCGGGTCTTACGGGAACCGTGTTCGGGCGAGCTGCGCGAGAAGGGCTCTCGGTTTCTGGCGCTGCTCGAGCCGGTCTTGGACTCGGAGGCGGCGGTCGCCTATCGACGTGAGGTGGCTGGACGATATCGGGACGCGAGCCATCATTGCTGGGCACAACGGATCGGCTGGCCGGCCGAGGAGCACTCATCCGACGCCGGCGAGCCCAGTGGGACCGCGGGTGAGCCGATCGCGCGGGTGCTGCGCTTTCACGAGTTGTCGGATATCACGGCGATCGTGGTGCGCTGGTTCGGCGGGGTCAAGCTGGGCAAGGGAGGGCTGGCTCGTGCTTACGCCGGGGCGGTGGCCGCGGCGCTCGAGAGCGCCCGCTTCGAAGAGCGCTTCCCGACGACTCGGCTCCGAGTCCGGATGGCCTACGACCGGATCGGAGCGGTGAAGCGTCTGGCGCGGGTGCACGGCGCCAAATGGACTGTGGAGAGCTATGGCGCAGACGTCGAGGTCACCTTGGGAGTGCGCACCCAACTGGAGGAGGTCGTGCGCGCGGCTCTCGCGGATCTGCGCGTGGAGGTTCTGCCTGCGCGTCGAGGTTCTGGAGAGGCGGAAGATGACTCGTAACACACTTGCCGCCCAGAGGCTCCTCGGCTACACTTCGTCTTACAGTTTTCTAACGAGCTCGTAGCCGCTTGCCGGCATCGACCGTTTCAAAAGGAGTGAGTGATGAGTGAAGCCGAAACTCAGCCGACATCCGAAGCCCCTCCGCCGCCACCTCCTCCACCTTCATCGGGTGATAGCGCTTCCTCCAACCGGGGGTTGATGATCGCTCTGTCCTATCTTTGGCTGTTGGCGTTGATACCGCTTCTGGTCGAGAAGGACGATGCCGAGGTGCAGTGGCACGCCAAGCACGGCCTGACCTTGCTGGTCGCGGAAGTCATCCTGTGGATCGTCTTCGCGGTTTTGAGCATGGTTCTGGGCCCGCTGGCATGCGTCTTGGCGATCGTTCAGCTGGTTCTCTTCATCGCGATCATCGTCGTTCACATCATTTGCATCGTCAAGGGCGTCAACGGCGAGCGCTTCCTCATACCGGGCGTCAGCCAGTACGCGGATCGTTTCTAGGGGAGAGCGACTATGAGCGAACCGATATCGAGCACGGCTCCAGCGTCCAGCAATCGTCCGACCATCATTCTGGTGCTTGGCATTCTCGGCGTGATCTGTTGTGGGCTGCTGGCGCCGGTGGCCTGGATCATGGGCTCCTCGGAGCTCAAGGCGATTCGGTCCGGTGCTTCGCCCGCCGCTGGGGAAGGCCTGGCCAAGGCCGGCATGATTCTGGGCATCATCGGCACGGTTCTGTTGCTGCTGTCGTTGCTCTGGATCTTTTTCGCCGGCGGCATGGCCATTCTCCAGGGTGTGGCGGCCTGACCAGGTGGGGCGCCGCGGCGGCGCATGGTGGCTGCTGGGTTTCGCCGGCGTAGCGATCTTCGCGGCACTGAGGTTCTGGAATCCGGATGAGTCCGGCTTCCAGATTTGTGTCTTCAGGACAATTCTCGATCTTCCCTGTCCGGGATGCGGCCTGACCCGCGCCATGTCGCATCTCGCGCACGGTTCGCTCGGCAGGGCCCTCGATCTGCATCCCATGGCCCCGATCCTGGCGTTCGAGGCCGGCGTGGGCTGGATCGCCTGGGGAGTCATGGGCAGCGACCGGCTGTGGCGCGCGCTAGGGGACCGCGTCGAGCCCGCGGTCATCGCTCACGCCGTGCCGCTCTTCGCGCTCTGGCTGGGACGGGCGGCGACCGGATCGTTGCCTTTCTAGCCGGCCCATCGGAGCTCCGAGCTAAGATCCCGGGAGTGCGCCGCGTCGCGATCCTTCGCTCTGCCTCAATCGGACTGGTCGCCCTGGCCGTTCTCGGTCTCGACCTGGCGCGCCCGCCCGAGGCGCAGTGGGGCGCGAAGGTCTTGTTGGGGGCGATCGACCTGTATCAGGCAACTCTGTCGCGAGCTCTCGGCGCGACCGGCGCCCGCTGCCGTTTCGAGCCGACCTGCAGTCACTACGGTGAGGCGGTCATTCGCAGGCACGGCGCGCTCAAGGGCACCGGTCTGGCGCTGGCACGAATCGCGAGATGCGGTCCATGGACTCGGCCGGGTACCGTCGATCCACCGCCGTAGACCGCCGACGGAGCGGCGGTGCTAGCATCGCCCGCTCATGACCGAAACGGCACTCCACCCGACCCAGATCCGCCGGCTCGCGGAGAGTCGGACCATGCGTCTGGTCTGGTCGGACGGACACGAGGTCGAGTACCCCTATGACTATCTGCGCGGCTACTGTCCGTGCGCCGGCTGCCAGGGGCATACGCCGAGCGAGATTCGGTACCAGCCGCCGAGCCAGCCGGTCGAGCCCTGGAGAATAGAGTCGGTTGGCAACTACGGCATCTCGATTCAGTGGTCCGACGGTCACGCCACGGGGATCTACCGCTTCGACTTCCTGCGTGAGATCTGTCCGTGCCCGGTCTGTTCCGAGGCTCGCGCACCAACCGACAATGGAGATGAACAATGAAGGGTTTGATGCTAATACTCGGCGTCTTGTTTCTCGGCACGGCGGTCTTTGCTCAGGGTGATTCCGCGGAGCAGGTCGTGCTCGAAACCAACCACGGCAGGATCGTGCTCGAGGTCGATTTGAAGAACGCGCCGAAAACCGGCCAGAGCTTTCTCGACAACGTCGACGCCGGCACCTACGACGGCCTGATCTTTCACCGGGTGATTCCGGACTTCATGATTCAGGGCGGCGGCTTCACGCGTGAGATGAAGCCGGTTCCGACGGACAAGAGCTTGATGAACGAAGCCGACAACGGCCTCAAGAACCTGCGCGGTACCGTGGCCATGGCGCGTCGACAGGATCCGCACAGCGCTTCGATTCAGTTCTTCATCAACGTCGTCGACAATGCCGCCCTGGATCACACCGGAAAGACACCCCAAGGCTGGGGCTATACGGTCTTTGCCCGCGTCGTCGAGGGCATGGAGGTCGCGGACGCGATCACCGAGGTGCCCCGAGGCCAGGTCGGTCCCTTTCGCGACGTGCCCGAAGAGCCCGTCATCATCGAGAGTGCGAAGCGGCGAGCGCAGTCGACTACGGCTGAATAGAAAACGGCTATTTCTTCGTCTTCTTGCGCACGAACTCGAGGCAGGCCCAAAGCACCTCGAGCTGCTCCCGGCCGTGAGGGAGGGAAAGACCTCTCCAGACGTCTCGCACCGCGGTCAGAAGATCGTAGAAATCGACCTCTCGCTTCTTCTGGATGATCCGGCGCAGAGCCGCGAAGACATCCGATGCGTTCCATAAGGACGGTGCCTTGCCACGCAGCTCTTCCCAGGCGACTTCGAGCGCGCGCAGCCGGCGCTCGGAGAAGTCCTGGTCGCGGTACAGCTCGCGGAGTCTTCCCGCCTCGTAGAGATCGTCGAAACGTAAGCCCTCCGGCACCTGATGCGAACTGATGACCTGCCAGTGCTGAGGCAGCAGCTCCTCCTTCTTGACCTGCATGACCAGGATGTCGAACTTGGGCAAGGGCAGGTTCTCGAAGAGCACGCCCAGGAGCGGGTATTCTTCGCCTTCGGCCCAGCCGGCGATGCCGTCCAGCTCGGGCAGCTCCCTGGCCGGTGGCGGCACCGGCTTCGCGGTTTTGGCCTGCTCGGGCCGGGCGGCTTCTTCTGTAGCCATCGCGGGCGCACTTTATCGAAGTTGGTCTTGGCGGGCCACAACGTGTGCGAGAATCTGGCCGGCGCGCCGACCGGCCGCCAATCCCTGGGTCAACCGTAGGCTTTTCCTTCAATGCAGAGCGTGTTTCGTTTCTACCGCCTGGCAGTGTTGCTGATCGCACTCTTTCTCGGGTGCGGTCCGTCCGAGGAGCAGGTGCTTTTTCTGGATCTGCTGGCCGACCTGCCGGCGCTCGAGAAGACCGTGGAGACTCGTACGGTCGATTTCGGCTCGACGGAGGCGAGATCTCAACTGCACAGGGGGTTTACCAAGTTCCTGTGGGACATGAACCGTGAGCTGCCCTTCGTCCGCGGCGAAGGCCGGCGTTCGGTGGTTCGCTTCGCACTGCTCGAAGCCCGAGATCTCGAGCTGGTCCTGCGGGGCCGGCCGGTTCCGAAATCGGCGCCGGCGCAGGTCGAGATCGCGGTCAACGCGAAGGTCCTTCGCAAGATCGAGCTCAAGCCCAAGTTCCGACGCTACCGAATCAAGCTGCCCGCGTCGGCACTGCGACGCGGAGAGAACCGGCTGTATCTGACCTACTCGGGACAGGCCGATGCTGTCGCCTGGTACGAGATCGGGCTTCTCTCTGGCGTTGCGAGCGCCCGGCCGCCCGCGGTGATCCAGTCGAGCCGGTCACTGTTTCTGCCGTTTGGAAGTCAGGTCACGGTTCCTTTCTTCGCGCCCCCCGGAGCCGAGCTGCGCTTCGACGAGATCAGTGTTCGAGGTGCGGGACTGCTCAAGGTGCAGGTACGCCGTGACGGCGCGCCGGACGAAACCTACGAGCAGGCAGAGTCGATCGAGGACGCCGTCTTCGCCTTCGGTGGCGAAGACTGGACGGCGGTCCGGCTGACTCTCACGGCTCTGCCGGGCTCGGCGGGCGGAGAGCGCGACGGAATCTCCCTGGTCGAGCCCGGTGTCTGGGGGGCCGAGCGATTCTTCGGGGCGGTGAAAGAAGACCTGTCCGAGGACACCGAGGCCCGGCCCAACGTGATTATTTACCTCGTCGACACCCTGCGCGCGGACCACCTCGGCTGCTACGGCTACGAGCGGCCCGAAGGTCCAATCTCACCGCGAATCGACGAGTTCGCGGCGCAAGCGACCCTGTTCGAGAACTCCGTAGCCAACACCTCCTGGACCCGCCCGGCGGTCGCGACGATTTTCACCGGCATGTGGCCGGCGGCCCACCAGGTCAATCGCACCAAGGATCAGCTCGCGCCACAGACGACGACCCTGGCAGAGGTGCTCCAGGAGGCGGGATACGAGACCGTCGGCTTTATCGCGAATCCCAATGCCTGGAGGAGGTTCGGACTCGGACAGGGCTTCGACGTCTACCAGCACATCACCGGGGACTATCCGCCCTCGAGCCGGCGGATCAACAGCTCGGTCGCCGAGTGGCTCGACGGACGCCAGGATGACAAGCCCTTCTTGCTCTATGTTCACACCGTCGACCCGCACGATCCCTACAATCCACCGCCGGAATTCCGGGAGCGCTTCGCGCCCGGCACCGAGGAGCTGCTGGCTCTGCCGAAGAAAGAGCGCTGGCGCGTCGGCTACCGCGACGACCTGGTCAATCTCTACGATGGCGAGATTGCCCACAACGACGAGAGCTTCGGCCTGTTTGTCGACGACCTGGAGGCTCGGGGTCTGTGGCGGGATTCGATCGTCATCTTTGTCTCCGATCACGGCGAGGAGTTCCAGGAGCACGGCTCCTGGACCCACGGCCGCAAGCTCTTCTCCGAGAGCATTCGCGTGCCGTTGATCATCAAGTGGCCGGGCCAGAGCCAAGGACAGCGTCGAGCCGATCTCGCCCAGCAGATCGACATTCCCTCGACGGTCCTCTCCGAGCTCGCCCTGCCCTGGCCGGGGGCCTTCGAAGGTCGCGACCTGGCCGTTTCTGCCGCCGCCGCGCCGCCGACGTCGTTTGCCTATCTCAACTACTACGGGCCGCTCCAGCTGTCCGCCCTGCGAGACGACTGGAAGCTCATGGTGCAGGTCAAGCGCCAGAGCTCCTGGCTCCTGGATGTCGAGAGCGATCCCGCCGAGACGATTGACCAGGCTCTGGACCATCCAGTCATGAGCGACGCGCTCGATGCCCTTCTGGAAGAGGCGCTTAGCCCCAAGCCGTACTGGCTGCGGGCCGGCGAAGCCGAGATCGACGCGAAGCTCGAGGAGCAGCTCCGAGCCCTCGGCTACCTGGACTAGCGATCGCGGAGCTCGGAGGTAAGAAAAAGCGGGCCGAATGGCCCGCCTTGAATGCGTGGTGCCGAAGGCCGGAGTCGAACCGGCACGGGTTGCCCCACACGGCCCTCAACCGTGCGCGTCTACCAGTTCCGCCACTTCGGCGTGCTTATCAATTCTATCAAGGACCGTCGGGTGTTTCCGGGTCCGTTGTCTCGCCGGTGTCATCGGCGCCGTCGCTGGGCGCGGACGCATCCTCACTGGTGGCCGTTTCCTCCTCAGAGCCGGAGTCCTCGACCGCGACCGGCGCTGCCGTGTCTCCCGGCTCGGTCTCCGCGGCTTCTTCCGTTTCTGTGGCTTCCGCGGCTTCCGATGCAACCGCCTGCTCGACCTCGCTCATGACCGATCCGCCGCTACCGCCGCCGGTCTTCAAGAAACCGAAGGCAATCGTGGTCAGAATAAAGCCGACAAAACCGGCCACCGTCAGCTTGTGCAAGAGACTGGTGGCGCTGCGAGCGCCGAAAGCCGTTTGGGTTCCGCCCCCGCCGAAAACCGAAAGATCGGCGCCGCTGCCCTGTTGAAGCAGCACGACCATGATCAAGAAGAGGCAGATGACGACGTGAATCGCATAGATGATGTAGAGCATAGAAGTCCTTCCTGGAGCGGCGCTTACGAACCGCAACAGTGGATGATAGCCGAGAATTGGCCTGGGTCAAGGCTTGCCCCGCCCACCAGGAAGCCGTCGATGTCGCCTTGGGCGAACAGCGAGCCGGCGTTCTCGGGGTTGACCGAGCCTCCGTAGAGGATTCTCTTGCTCGCCGCGGCCGCCTGACCGATCAGATCCGACAGCGCTTCCCGGAGAAAGGCGTGAGTCTCCTGTGCGATCTCCGGGGTCGCGGTCTTGCCGGTGCCGATGGCCCAGACCGGCTCGTAGGCGAGGGCAAAAGGCTCGGGCCGTCCGGAGATGGCCCCGGAGAGCTGTCTTTCCAGCACCTCGAACGCGCGGCCCGATTCGCGCTCTTCTTCGCTCTCTCCAATGCAGATCAATGCTGAAAGACCGCTGGACACGGCCGCCTGGGCCTTGGCGGCGACCAGTTCGTCGGTCTCGCCGTGGTCTCGCCGGCGTTCGCTATGGCCGCACAGGGCCCATCGACAACCGGCGCCGAGGAGCTGGGCGGCGGCAACGTCGCCCGTGAAAGCTCCCGATGACTCGGGATGAACGTCTTGTCCACCGACGGCGATCAAGCTGTCTCTGAGGGCGGCGCTGACGGCGGGCAACAGCGGTGGCGACGGGAATATCACGACCTCCCCCGAAATCTCGCCGAGGAGGCCGGGGAGCTCCTCGCAGTAGGTCGCGGCTTCCGCCGTCACCTTGTGCATCTTCCAGTTGCCCCCGAAGAGAGGCCGGCGCTGAACTGTGCTCATTCTCGTGGTCTCCTCTTGTCGGGGCGCTAGTCCTTCAGGACGGCGACTCCGGGTAGTTGCTTGCCGGCGAGCAGCTCGAGTGAGGCTCCGCCTCCGGTCGAAACATGGCCGAGTTCGCCGATGACGCCGGCGCGGTGGGCGGCGGCCACGGTCTCGCCACCTCCGATGACCGTCCAGCCCGGACAAGCGCCGAGAGCATATGCGGCGGCGAGCGTGCCGGCGTCAACGGGTGGTGTCTCGAAGACGCCGAGAGGGCCGTTCCAGAATACCGTGCCCGCGGTCGCGACCAGGTCGCCGATCGCGGTGCGAGCGTCGGGTCCGATATCGACCGCCAGGGTTTTCTCCGGAACCTCGTTGGGCACCACCGTTTCGATGCGGCGCGGGGTCTCGAGGTCATCCGTGACCACCAAGTCGGGTGGCAGCAGCAGATCGGTGCCCGATGCTTCGGCCTGCTCGATCAGGTCGTGCGCCAGGTCGAGGCGCTCGTGCTCCACCAGGGATCGGGCGAGGTTGAATCCCTGCGCGGTCAGAAAGGTGTTGGCCATGCCGCCGCCGACCGCCAGGGCGTCGAGCGCGGGCAGCAGGTTGACCAGGGTCTCGATCTTGCCCTCGATCTTGGCGCCACCGACGATGCCGACGAAGGGTCGGCGCGGACTCTCGAGCAGGCCGCTCAGGGCGCGGATCTCGAGCTCCAGCAGCCGCCCGGCGGCGCGCTGTTCGAAGTGCTCGGCGACGCCGACCACCGAGGCGTGAGCGCGGTGGGCGGTGCCGAAGGCATCGTTGACGTAGATATCGCCGAGCGCTGCGAGCGCGGCCGCGAAGGCGGGATCGTTCGACTTTTCTCCGGCCGAGAAACGGAGGTTCTCGAGCATCGCAACACCGCCATCGGGAAGCGCGCCCACGGTTTCGGCTGCATCGGCCCCCGTCGGTTCGTGCGCGAACGACACCGGAGTGTCCAGAATGCCGGCCAGATGGCGCGCGACCGGCTCCAGGCTCAAAGCGGGGTCACGCTCGCCCTTCGGGCGGCCGCAGTGCGACATCAGTACCAGACGCGCGCCGCGCTCGCGCAGCTCGGTCAAAGTCGGCAGAGCCGCACGAATCCGGGTATCGTCGGCGACCAGGCCGTCGGCCAACGGAACGTTGAAGTCGACCCGAACCAGGGCTACGCGACCGGCGATCGGTCCGAGGTCGTCAAGTGTTCTTAGTCTAGACATGGTATTTGAGAGCTCGCGGTTAGCCGCGCTCTGCGATGAGCTCGAGAATATCCGCCAAGCGGGAGGCGTGTCCCCACTCGTTGTCGTACCAGGCGACGACTCGGTAGAGCCCGCCTTTGCCATTCTGCCCCACGCGTCGCGTCAACGGTAGGTCCACGATGGCCGAATGAGGATCACCCATGAAGTCGGAGGAGACCAGCTCGTCCTTGGTCGTCGCCAGAACTCCGGCCAGCTCGCCTTCGGCGGCGGTTTCGAAGAGCCGGTTGACCTCCGCAACCGAGGGGCTCCGATTCAGCTCGGCGACCAGATCGATCAGCGACACGTTGGGTGTGGGCACTCGAACCGCAAAGCCCTCGATGCGCCCGGCGAGCTCGGGAAGGATGCGGCCCAGAGCGTCGACGGCGCTGGTCGAGGTCGGGATCATATTGAGCGCCGCGGCCCGCGCGCGCCGCGGGTCGGCATGCGCCGATTCGAGTAGCCGTTGGTCGTTGTTGTAGCTGTGCACCGTGTTCATCATCGCGTGCTGGAGACCGAACTCTCTATGCAGCAGATGCGCGATCGGGGCGAGACAGTTGGTCGTGCACGAGGCGCCGCTCAGAAGGCGGTGCCGCTCGGGGTCGTAGTCGCCGTCGTTGACCGCACGGCAGAGGGTCAGATCCATGCCCCTGGCGTTGGCCGACACGACCACTTTCTGCACCTTGCCGCGCCGGTGCAACTCGGCGCATTCGCGCGTCAAACACTTGCCGGTCGCGTCGACCACAACCCGGGCGTCGGTGTCCTGCCACGGAATTCTCGCAGGCTCAGCTTGTCCGAAAACTCGGATCGCGTGACCGTTGATGTCGATCGCTCCTTCGCGCGCCGAGACGGTGCCCTCGAGAACACCGTGGAGCGAGTCACGAGCTACGAGGCGAGCGAGCCGGTCGGCGGGAGCGAGATCGTTGGCGGCGACGAGCTCGAGAGTCTCGCGTTCGGTTGCGATCCGCAGCAACGCGCGCCCGATGCGGCCAAGGCCATTGATGGCAAAGGGTAATGGCATGGCAGGTGGGCTTCCGAGGCGAGGTGGGATTCTATCAAGGCAGAGCTACAATCCGATTGCGATGAGGAGCTCGCAAGACCTGATTCTGGGCATCGAGACCTCGTGCGACGACACCGCGTGTGCGGTCGTCGATACCGGCGGCAGGGTCCTGTCATCGGTCGTTTCGAGCCAGCTCGCAGCACATCGGCCTTACGGCGGAGTGGTCCCCGAGATCGCGTCGCGCGAGCATCTCAAGAATTGGCCGGCGGTGCTCGGCGAAGCCCTGCGCCGGGCCGACCGGGGACTCGAAGCCATGGACGCGGTCGCCGCGACCCGGGCTCCGGGCCTGATCGGCTCACTGCTGGTCGGCCTGTCGCTGGGCAAGGCCCTGGCGCGCGGCCTCGAGCGTCCGTTCTACGGCGTCCATCACCTGGAGGGGCATCTTTACTCTCCGTTCTTGAAATCGGCCGACCGGGAAGCCGACACGCCGCCTGAAAGCTTTGTGGCCCTGGTCGTTTCGGGTGGACACAGCGCGCTCTACCGGGTCCTGCGGGGCGAGATCTCGACCTTGGCCGAGACCCGAGACGACGCCATGGGCGAAGTATTCGACAAGGTCGGCAAGCGTCTCGGCCTGCCGTATCCGCAGGGCCCGCTCGTGGACGAGATCGCCGAAGACTGGCCCGACGGGGGCTCGGCCTTCGCGATCGCGCGCTGCAGCGACGGCAGCCTGGACTTCTCCTTCTCGGGACTCAAGACCGAGAGCCTGCGGGCTCTCGACCGCGCGACCGCCGGTCGCGACGAAATGTCACTCGATGACCTGGTTCAGATCGCCGAGGTTCGCGAGGTCTTGAGCGGTTTTCGCGAGGCCGCGGTCGGCCAGGTTGTGGATCGTCTGGACCGCCTGTACCGGCTGGAGCCTTTCGGCATGCTCGCGGTATCGGGTGGTGTGGCGGCCAACCGGTTGTTGAGAAGGCGCCTGCCCGAATGGGCCGGCGCCAAGGGCGTGGATTTGCGTCTGGTGGATCTGGCCCTCTCCGGAGACAACGCCGCGATGATCGCCCACGCCGCCGGCAAGCGCCTTCTCGCCGGCGATCGCGGCGACTCCGCGACACTCGAAGCCGCCAGCCGCCAACCGCTGGGCTCGCGATGAGCCGCGCCTTCGCGCCCTGGGTTTGCTAGATTGGAAGACCATGACGCTGAGTCCGGACCTGGTAACCGAGATCCTGGTGCGCCAGGGCGTTCTGAGTGACGAGCAGGGCAAAGAGGCCCGCCGTGAGGCGAAGCTGCTACCGGCACGCCCTGGCAACCCGCGCGCCTTCGAGCAGCAGACGCCGGCCTACGACGTCATCGAGCACTTGAGCTTTCCGAGCCGGGAGCACCCGGAGCGGACCATCGGCGAGATGGATATCGCGCGCGCCATCGCAAGTGACGCCGGCGTCGAGTTCGTGCGCATCGATCCGCTCAAGTTGAACGCCGATTTCATCGAAGCGCGAATGTCGCGCCCGTTTGCCAAGCGTCATCGCATGCTGCCCCTGGGTTTATCGAAGGGTCGTCTTCAGGTGGCCTGCGCCGATCCTTACGACATCGAGGCGATCGATTCCTATCGAAGGATCGTGGGCCGCGAGCTCGAGATCAAGGTGGCCTCGGAGCGCGAGATTCTGCGCGCGATCAATGAGTTCTACGGGTTGCGGCACTCGGTCAAGCGGGCCGAGGACGACCTCGAGGCGGGCTTCGATCTCGGCAATCTGGAGCAGCTGGTCAAGATGCGCAGCTCGGCCGAGATCGAGTCGAGCGACAAGCACGTGGTCAATGCCGTCGAGTTCATGCTGCAGCACGCCTACGACACGCGGGCCAGCGACATTCATCTCGAGCCCAAGCGCGACGTCTCGCTCATCCGTTTCCGGATCGACGGCGTTTTGCACGACATTCAGACGATTCCGAAAGTGGTGCACAAGGCCGTGGTCAACCGGATCAAAACGATGTCCAGGCTCGACATTGCGGAAAAGCGGCGGCCGCAGGACGGCCGCGTCAAGACGTCTCGCGGCGGTCTCGAGATCGAGCTGCGCGCATCGACCTTGCCCGTGGCCTTCGGCGAGAAGGTCGTGTTGCGTATTTTCGATCCCGAGGTTCTGAGCCAAGATCTGAACAACCTCGGGTTCTTCGCCGACGAGCTCGACCATTTCAACGACTTCATCACCCGCCCTCACGGCATTGTGCTGGTCACGGGGCCTACCGGCTCGGGCAAGACCACCACCCTCTATTCGGCGCTCAAGACGGTCGCCAGCCGCGAGCTCAACGTGACCACGATCGAGGATCCGATCGAGATGGTCGACGAAGAGCTCAACCAGACGGCGGTCCAGCGCCGAGCCGGAATCGGGTTTGCCACGGCGCTGCGCCACATTCTGCGTCAGGATCCGGACGTCATCATGGTCGGTGAGATTCGCGACGCCGAGACCGCCCAGTACGCGGTGCAAGCGGCGTTGACCGGGCACCTGGTGTTTTCGACTTTGCATACGAACGACGCCGCGGCCTCGATCACCCGGCTGGCGGATCTCGAGGTCGAGCCGTACTTGATTTCTTCGACCGTGATCGGCGTCGTCGCGCAGCGCCTTGTGCGCAAGATCTGTCCGCACTGCTCGACCGAGCACCTGCTGAGCCCGCTCGAGACCAAGACTCTGCGCCTGGCCGTTCCCGAGGGTAAACGGGTTCAGGTCAGAATCGGTGACGGCTGCGCGGAGTGCCGTGGCACGGGACACTTTGGGCGCACGGCCATTTTCGAGGTGCTACCGGTCGACGATGCGATTCAGGCGCTGATTCTCGAGGGCGCCGATGCCGCCCGCATCAAGCGGGAAGCGATCAAGAACGGGATGCGCTCCCTGCGCCAGTCGGCGCTGCGCAAGCTCTCCGGCGGCGCCACCTCCTACCAGGAGGTCGTCCGGGTAACAGCGCTCTAGCCGACGTTTGTGGATCGGCGGCCTCGAAATGTAGCGGTCGACCTCCGCTTGCCCTCGAGCGAAGCGAAGGGTCTCGACCGTCTTCTCGTCACCCACGATTCTTCGATCTACACAAAACGATAGAGGCCACCGGTGCGGTCTCTCCGGGAGCGCAGAGAGGCTCGCTCCGAGGCGCACACGGCCGGCCTCCAGCCGCAGATCGCCGGAGTCATCGTAGCGGTGACTTTGCACGGTCGACCAGCTCCAGGTCCGAGTTGTCCTTCGGAGTCTGGACGATGGTCTCCTCAGGTTCTGGCCAGCGCTTCTGTCACCTCGGCCAGATCGACCACCAGGGCGCCGTCCTTCGCTCGCTCGGTCGGCTCGAACTCATAGTCGCGAATCACTCGGCGGAAAACCTCTTTGAGCGCGCGGGCCCCCAGTCGGGGCTGGCCGGCGGCCCTGGCCGCGATCTCCCGCGCGGCTTCGGGTGAGAGCACCAGCTCGATGCCGAACTGTGCGAAGAACTGCTTGGCGTTCTGGAGTCCGGAGTCGGGCGCACCCAGGAAGATCTTCAGCAGGTCGCCTTCGTTCAGGTCTTCGAGCAGGACGACTCCGTCGAACCGCGACAGAAACTGCGGAGACATCCCATAGTCGAAGAGATCCTGGCTGCGAAGCCAGTCACGCAGCGAGAATGGAGTCTCCTCGCGCACATCCTCCGCGCCGAGCACGGTGACGGATTGCAGTGCTCCTCGATCCTGGCCCACCGTGACCCGGTCGTAGACGGCGTCGTAGAGTCCCTCAAAGGCGCCCGCGGCGACGAACAGAATGCCGCGCGTGTCGAGAAAGGCTCGGCCACCGCCGGTCGAGGACGGCAGCTCGAGCGGCAAGCGCTCGTTCTCCATGATCGTCAGTAGCGCCTCCTGCGCCCGGATTCCCGGAACGTGAGGGTCCTCGCCGATTCGAGCCCGGATCTTGTCGACCTCGTCCACGAAGACGATGCCGTGGGCGACCCGATCGAGAAGCCCGGCCACCGAGGCGCCGGCTCCCAGTTGCTCCTGAGCTCGCGCCATCAGCCGGTGCAACAAGCGCTCTCCGGGGGCGCCTTCGTCGGCTTCCTGGGCCAGGATGTTGGCGTGAACCCGAATCTGCGTCGAGCGTTGGGCGAGCTTGGGGTCGGAGGCCAGGAAGGACTCCACGGCGCGCATCACGGTCGTCTTGCCCGAGCCCGAGGCGCCGATCAGAAGCACGTTGCCCGCGGGAAGGCCGGCGAGCTTCTTGGAGATCGCGACCGCGATCTCGCGCACGGCGGTCTGCTGGCCGAACACTTTGCGCTCGAGAGCGGCCGCGATCTCCCGAGGCGATGGAAGCGAATCTGTCACTGGCGTCCGAGTTTGGCGCTCCGGACTCACGGGCGTCAATAGCGGCCCTTTTCGCCGATAGAGCCCGGCCCAGACGCCGGCTCGACGGTCCTGGCCCGGAAAGTGTGCGGTTGATGTCGACGTTCAGCTAGGATTGGCGCCCCATGAAGAAGCTAGCGACAGTTCTCGCCGTTTTTGCACTTACAATCTGCGCTCTCGGACCGAGCCCGGCCGCTGGCGACACCGACGAAGCCCGCTTTCTGACCCGTGTTCGACGCTTGACCTTCGAAGGCCGACGCGCCGGCGAAGGCTACTTTTCACCCGACGGGACGAAGATCGTGTTTCAGAGCGAGCGCGATCCCGAGAATCCGTTCTACCAGATCTTTCTGATGGACCTCGAGACCGGAGACACCGAGCTGGTTTCGCCGGGCCACGGCAAGACGACCTGCGCCTTTCTGCGGCCGGGCTCGAACGACGTGCTCTTCGGCTCGACTCACCACGCCCCTGAGTCCCTGCGCCTGCAGAAAGAGGAGCTGGAGCTCCGCGCCGCCGGCAAGGAGCGTCGCTACGCCTGGGACTACGACCCCGAAATGGAGATCTGGGTGCGAGAGAGCGAGAGCGGCGAGTATCGGCGCTTGACGAACGCTCGCGGCTACGACGCCGAGGCCAGCTACTCGCCCGACGGAGAGTGGATCGTTTTCTCCTCGACTCGTGACGCCTACAGCCGCGAGCTCTCGCCCGAAGAGGCCAAAGCGCTCGAGATCAAGCCGTCCTTCTTCGGAGAGCTCTATCGCATGCGTTCCGACGGCAGCGATCTCGAACGCTTGACCGACGCCGAGGGCTACGACGGGGGGCCATTCTTTTTCCCGGACGGCAAGCGCATTGTCTGGCGGCGGTTCGATCGGGAAGGGCTGACCGCGGACATCTGGACGGCCGCGGCCGACGGGTCCGATGCACGCCGGATTACCGACTTTGGTGCCATGAGCTGGGCTCCCTATGTGCACCCCTCGGGCGGGTACATTCTGTTCGCATCGAACAAGCTGGGGTTCTCGAACTTCGAGATCTACATGGTGGACGTGGAGGGACTTCGGGAACCGGTGCAGATCACCTCTACCGATGGCTTTGACGGCCTGCCGGTGCCGACGCCCGACGGCAAGCGATTGTTGTGGACCTCGAGCCGCCACCAGGGCGAAGGCGGCCAGCTCTTCATGGCGGAGTGGAACCATCAGGCGGCTCTCGAAGCGTTGGCCGAGAGCCCGCTACGCTCGGTCGCTCAGTGAGACGAAACCGGCTTCGGAGGTCGGCGCGTGTGGCCGTCCCGCCACCGAGTGACGTGAACCGGGCCAGCAGGAACGAGGACTCACCCATGCTCACGCAAAGTACGCAAACACTCGCGGTTAAAGCTCTCCTGACCCTGGCGCTGATCCTGGCGTTGCCGGACCATCTCTCGGGTGCCCAATCGGATCTCCGTAACCATGTCGAGACCCTGGCGTCGGACCCCTGGCAAGGACGCATGACCGGAAGCGAGGGAGCAAAGGCTACCGCCGACTACCTGGCCGAGCAGCTCGACGCTCTCGGCGCCTCGCCGCTTCCCGGTCAGGACGGTTTTGAGATCGAGTTCGAGTTCACCGCGGGCACCAGCGACACCGGGTCATCGGTGTCGGTGGTCGCCGGGCCGGAGAAGAACAGCGGCAAGGACGAGAGCTTTGCCGGAACCGGCTTGGTGCAGGCACTCTCCTTCAGTGAAGACGGATCGGTAACGGCGCCGGCTGTTTTTGCAGGCTACGGCATGGTGGTTCCCGACGACGGCGAGTTCTCCTATGACAGCTATGCCGGAATCGACGTCGAAGGCAAGATCGTGGTGGCCTTGCGCTACTTCCCCGAAGACGCCGAGGACGAGACCCGCGGTCGCTTGTCGCGGTTCTCGGGACTGCGCTACAAGGCCCTCCAGGCGCGCGAGCGTGGCGCGAAGGCCATGGTGGTGCTCACGGGCCCGCGATCCCCGAATGCCGGCGAGGTCGTGCCGATGGCTTTCGACGCGGCGACCGACTCGGGTCTGTTGGCGGTGAGCGTCAACGGCGAGATCGCCGAGCGCTTGATCTCGTACGGCTCCAACAAGACCCTGGAGCAGATCCAGAAATCGTTCGACGACGCCAATCCGCACGTCACCGGGTTCAATCTCGAAGGCCTGGAGCTGACCGTCAAGGCCAGCGTCAAGCGAGAGCGGAAGATCGGTCGCAACGTCGTCGGCTTGTTGCCGGGCGCGCCGACGTCGGGCTCCAACGGCTCTGACGGTTCCGAGGCCGGCTTCGAAAAGCCCTACGTGGTGGTCGGGGCTCACTTCGACCACCTCGGCAAGGGCCGCACCGCGGGTTCGCTCGCCGACAAGGAGGAAGCGGACGGCATTCACTACGGCGCCGACGACAACGCCTCGGGTGTGGCCGCAGCCCTGGCTGCGGCCGGCAGACTGGCGGGGAAGGCCGGGGGGCGCCGGATCGTGCTCGCCTTTTGGTCCGGCGAGGAGATCGGGATTCTAGGCTCGGCCGACTTCGTCAAGGAGAAGGTGCTCGACCCCGAAGATATCGCCGCCTATATCAACTTCGACATGGTCGGGCGCTCGAAAGACAACAAGCTGTCACTTCAGGCCGTCGGCTCGAGCCCCGAGTGGTCGGGTCTAATCGAGAAGTCCAACGTGCCGGTCGGGTTCGATCTCAGTCTCCAGGAGGATCCCTATCTGCCGACCGACAGTTCGTCCTTCAACGTGGCTTCGGTGCCGACGCTGAATTTCTTTGCCGGCAGTCACGAGGACTATCACAGGCCTTCCGACACCGCTGACAAGATCAACTACGAGGATCTGGAGCGAATCGCTCATCTGGGGGCCCTGGTTACGACCCGCGTGAGCCGGATGGAGAAGCCGCCGGAGTTCGTCAAGGTCGAGCGCAGGGTCGAAGAGGGCGGCGGCCGCGATGGCGTCCGTGCCTTCACCGGCACGATTCCCGATTACGGCACCGAGGTCGACGGACTCATGCTTTCGGGCGTCATCGAGGGTGGCCCGGCCGACGAGGCCGGCCTCGAGGGCGGCGATGTCATCATCGAGTTCGGCGGCCAGGAGATCTCGAATGTCTACGACTACACCTACGCTCTGGACGCGGTCAAGGTCGGCGAGCCGCTCAAAGTCGTCTACCTGCGTGACGGCGAGAGGAAAGAGACCGCGATCACTCCCCGCGCTCGCTAGTCTAAGGAGGTCGAGATACGGATCCGGTGGATGGCCTCGGCCTTGCCGGTCGTGCCGATGATGGCCGCCGTGTGGCCCGACGCCAGGAGCTCGTCGAGAGCCGCTTCGGCGCGGTCGGCAGGGACGCCGAAGAGCAAGCCGCCCGAGGTTTGGGGATCGAAGAGCAGGGGAAAGTGTGGATGTCGGCGGGCTTCCGGCTCGATCTGCATGCCGCGGGCGGCTTTGGCATTGTCCTCGTGGAAGGTGCTGCGCAGGCCGGTCTCGAGGAGCTCGAGGCTGCCGGGAAGTGCCGGCAGGGAGCGCACGTCGATGGTGGCGGCGAGATCGGCGGCGCGGAGCATGCCCGCCAAGTGACCCGCCAGACCGAAGCCGGTGACGTCGGTCGCGGCGCGAGCGCCGAATCGGCGGGCTACCGCGACGGCGTCGCGGTTCAGCCGCAACATGGAGGCGAGCGCCTGCTCGAACCAGGGACCTCTAAGCTCGCCGCGCATGTCGGCCCGCATGAGCACTCCGGTACCCAGGGCCTTCGAGAGGATCAACCGCTGTCCGGCCTCGAGCCGGGCTTGCACGAGCAGCCGCTGGTCGTTGTCGGCGAAACCTTCGAGGTGAAAGCCGAGCTGAAGCTGGGCGGCGGTCATCGTGTGACCGCCGAGCAGGGTGACGCCGATCTCATCGAAGGCCGCCTGCGCTCCGGCTAGGAGCTGGAACAGGGTCTCCTCTTGCTCCGGGCCGGAATCGCGCTCGGGAAGCGCCACGAGTGCCTGTGCGAATCGAGGCTCGATGCCCTTGGCCAAGAGATCGGAGGCGGCGTTGATCGCGGCGACCCTGCCGACCAGATACGCATCGTCGGTGAAGGATCGGAACTGATCGACGCTCGAGACGATGCGTTGCCCTCCGGGAGCCGAGTAACAAGCGGCGTCGTCGGCGCCGGCCATACCCAGCTCTACCGAGCTGTCCTCGCTTCCCGGTGGCAGCCGCGACAGGGCACGCTCCAGGGCGAGCTGGCCGAGCTTGGCGGCGCAACCGCCGCAGAGTACTTCCGAGTCACCGTCCTCGAGCGTGCCAGCGTTCATGCCCGCGGAGTCGAAGGCCGTCTCGTTCCCGGGGTGGTCGAGAGGCTGAAAGCGGTACATGAACTTCCGGTCGATTCGGTCCTTGAGCCTGAACACCCATTCACCTTCGAAGGAAAGAAACCACTTGCCGCCGATCGCGCCGCCGTCTCCGGTGTTGATCAGGGTCAGAAAGTCGTGCTGTGGCCTGTATCTGTCGAGCAGGGCTTCGCCCGCGAGCAGGCGGCGGAGATTCGTGGTCAGCACCGGACCTTGGCGAACCGCGTAGACGCCCGCCTTGGGCGTCCGGGGATATCGAGTCAGGGTCGAGCAATCGCCGACGGCAAAGATGTGGTCGTGATCCTCGAGTTGAAGGGTCGAGCGGATCTTGACGAAACCGCGCTCGTCGGTGGGCAGGTTCGAGTCGCGAAACAACGGATGGCTGACCGCGCCCGTCACCCAGAGCAGGAGATCGAACGGCTGCTCGGATTTGGAGCTTGCGCCGGCTTGCTTCAGGAAGACGCGGTCGGCCTCGACGCGATCGATGCGTTGGCCGGCCACGATCTTGATGTCTCTCTGGCCTGCGGCGCGTTCGGCTCGGCGACGCATGCCGGCCGAGTAGCCCGCCAGGATCTCGGGTCCGGACTCGATGACGGTGACGTCGACCTTGCGCCCCAGTTCTCGCAGGCGGTGGTCGAGCGCGAAAGCCACTTCGACGCCGCCGGCGCCGGCGCCTGCAACCACAATGCGCACACACTCGGTGGCATTGCTTGCACGGAACTCGTCGAACAGGGAGTCGAGCCTCGAAACGAACCCGGTGATCGGCCGGGTCGGGATGGCGTGCTCTCGCACGCCGGGGGTCGAGAGGCCGGCAACGGTGGAGCCGATGTTGATCGACGCGAGCTCGAACGGTACCGGTGGCCGACCCTGGAGAACAACTCGTTTCTCCTCGGCCTCTATTCTGATGGCGCGCGCGATGATGACTCGCGCACCAATTCGACGAGCGAGCGGCAGCACGTCGATCTCGAGCTCTTCCTGTTTGTACTGGCCCGCGACGAACCCCGGGACCATGCCCGAGTACATTGCCACCGGCCGGTCGACAATCAGCGTGATCCGCGTGTTCGGAGGCGGCTCCATGGCGAAGCCTTCGAGCACCTGGACGTGCGAATGACCACCACCGACGAGGACCAGATTGGTTTGCTTGTCGGTTGGGGCTCGCATGGTCGTGGACTCTGATCGCGCGCCAAGAACTGTAACGGATTCGCGAAGCGTGGCATTGCAGTTGTTGCAGGCAAACGCTCGAGCTCCGTTTCGACCGCCTTGGCGACGGCCCGCGCCTCGGCGCCGATCCGTAAGCAGCCGGCCAGGGGACGCCGCGGGCTTCTCGGCCTGCTGGCGTTAGGCCCTCGGCTGCGCGCCGCTACGCGCAAGCCTCTGCGGTCTCCGAGTCGTCCTTTCGGACGCTTGCGGCGAGCCCCCTGGCCGGCTGCTTGCCGATCGTTTTAGCCTCAGCGCGTTCTGAAACGAAGAGCCGGTCTCGGCCTCGGTTGACCCTTCTCTGGACGTACGGTATCGATTGCTAGGATGGCTGCATGCGGGTCGCCACCTGGAACGTCAACGGCCTGCGCTCGCGCCTGGATTTCGTCAAGCTCTGGCTCAGAGAGCGCCAGCCCGACGCGGTCGCCCTCCAAGAGCTCAAACTGGAGGACGACAAGTTCCCGCACGACGCGCTCGAGTCCGAAGGATATTTTGCCGCCGTTCACGGTCAGAAAGCGTGGAACGGGGTTGCCGTACTGGCGCGGACGAAGCCGGAGTTGGTGCAGAAAGGACTATCCGGTCAAGAGGAGTTCGGCTCCAGGCTGCTGACGGCCAAGGTCGGCTCTTTGAGCTTCACCAGCCTCTACTGCCCGAACGGCAAGAGCGTCGATCACGAGGATTTTCGCCGCAAACTGGCCTGGCTCGAATCTCTGGCCGACCACCTCGAGGTGAGCTCGATAACCGCCCTGCCGGCCATCGTCTGTGGCGACTTCAATATCTGCCCGCAGGGAATCGACAGCTACAACGAAGCCGGCAAAGCCGGCAAGATCTTTCACACCCGAGAAGAGCGGCGGAGTTTCCAGGCCTTGCTCGATCTCGGTTTTGTCGACCTTTACCGGCGAGAGCACCCCGAGCGCCAGGCATTCTCCTGGTGGGACTACCGCGCCGGCTCTTTTCACAAGAACCAGGGGCTCCGGATCGACTTTCTCCTGGCGAGCCCGGGAGCGTCTGAGGTGCGCGAGGTCGAGATAGACCGAGAGTTTCGCAAGAAACAAGAGGGCCTGACGCCATCCGATCATGCTCCTGTCTGGGCGGACCTCGATATATAAATCGAACGCTCGCTCTTTATTTGCTCGATACATCCCCCTCTCCGGGGGGTGACACCCCGAGAGAGGGGTACCTACCGCCTAAAGCCTTGCCGGGGCCTCAGTCGAGCGCCGCCAGGGTCTCCAGCCGGGCCGCTTCGAACTCGTCCCCGGTGTTCCAGGTCGGCAGGTCGTCCTGTTCGGCGAGGTACAGGCCCATGTTGAATCCGAGCACGGTGTCCTGGATCATGCCGTCGAAGTCCCAGTCATCCACGAGCTCGTCCGACGGCTGGTGATAGTGGACGGCCTCCCAAGCCTCGATCTGCTCCTTGCCCCAGCCTTCCGGCCGGTCAACGAACTCGGTCCCGGTGTCCAGATAGATCGCGGGCACGCCGACCTTGGCGAAGTTGAACTGATCGGAACGATAGAAGAAGCCACGATCCGGAAACTGGTCGGGCTTGACGGTGCGCTCCTGCTCGGCGGCGAACCTCTCGACCACGGCATCCAGCGATGACTTGCCGTAGCCGATGTAGGTGACGTCCGCGGTCCTACCCCAGATGTTGGCGCCGTCGTAGTTGATGTTCGCTGCCAACCGGCCGGCGGGAACCGGCGGGTTCTTGGCGAAGTAGGCTGAGCCCAGAAGGCCCTGTTCTTCGGCCGCAACGAACGTCAGCATGATCGAGCGCCGTGGCTTGTCGGGCAGAGCCGCGAAAGCGCGCGCAATGGCCAGGACCTGGGCGCAACCGGAAGCATTGTCGAGAGCTCCGTTGTAGATCTCGTCCCCCTCGTCGTTCGCTTTGCCGATTCCGATGTGATCGTGGTGGGCTGAGTAGACGATGTACTCCTCGGCCAGCTCGGGATCCCGACCGGTGAGAGTCGCCACGACGTTGGCGGTCTGGACCCGTTGGACTTGGTTTGTGAGCGACAGCGAAGTCGTCACGCCCAGCGGCACGGGCTCGAAATCACGGCTCTTGGCGGCCTCTCTCAGCTCGTCCAGATCCAGACCTGCGAGCTCGAAGATCCGGTACATAGCATCTTCGGAAGTCCAAGCGGGGATCTGGATGCGGGGCTCGCCGGCAGCCGGAATCTCGAACTGGGGGCCGGTCCAGGAGGTTTGAACGACCTGAAACGGATAGCCCGCCGAAGGAGTCGTGTGAATGATGATCGCGCCGGCCGCACCGAGCTCGGCGGCCTTTTCGTACTTGTAGGTCCAGCGACCGTAGTAGAGCCGGCGTACGCCCTCGAAGATCTCGTCCGACCAGTCGGGATCGTTGTTGACGATCACGAGCACTTTGCCGGAGACGTCCGTGCCCTTGAAGTCGTCCCAACCGTACTCTGGCGCTTGAATGCCGTAGCCAACGAAGACCAGTTCGGCGCTGTCGATCGAGGCGGTTTCTTCCTGCACGCCGCTCGAGGCGATGTACTCGTCCCACCATTCGAGGGAAATCGACTTGCCGCCCTTGGTGAAGGTCCAGGTCTTGGGAGCCGACGAGTCGACACCGACGATGTCGAAGGGCTGTTCCCAAGAGCCGTCTTGGGCACCGGGGGCGTAACCCATCTCTTCGAGCTCGGCGATCAGGTACTGACGTGCCATCGCGTCGCCCTCGCTGCCGGGACCGCGGCCGCCGTACTTGTCGCTGGCAAGCTCGGCGATCGGGGCTCGAAGTGCGTCGGTGGTGATCTGCACCAGGGCGCCGGCGGCCTCGGCCATGACCGATTCGGTCGACGCGAGCTCTTCGGCGGGCGGAGCGCAGGCGACGGCGCCCGCGAGCGCGGCGACGGACAAGACAGAACCGATTCTCTTCATTGAAACTTCCTCCTTGTTCGGGCGGGAGAGCGAGCGTTCAGAACGAATGCCCGGAGATGCCGTAGTCGCCAAGAGTACGCCGGTTGTTGACTCGAGTCGAGCGTTGCCTGGCCGCGGTGAGGAATGACCGCGTGATATAAGTCCGGTTCGGATGAGTCGATCAACCTTTGTTCGATAGGAGAAGATGGATGAGCGAAGAAGAGAAGCAGAGCCTCTGGGACAAAGCCAAGGATCTGGCCGGCGACGCGGTCGAGAAGGTTCAGGACGTTGCCGAAGATGCCGTCGAGACGGCTGGCGATGTGGCCGAGGCGGCCATGGACAAGGCTGGCGACGCCAAGGATGAGGCCCTCGGGCTGGGTTCCTCGGCGGTGGACAAGGCGGGAGACGCGATGGGCGCGGTCGCCGACAAGGCCGGCGATGCCAAGGACGCCGTGGTCGGGACCGCCAGTGCGGCCATGCACAAGGCCGGTGACCTCGCTCACGCCGTGGGTGACAAGGTCGGCGATGCCAAAGACGCCGTGGTCGACAAGCTCGACGGTGACGACGACGACGACACCGCCAAAGCCTGAGAGCCACGATTCTCTTGAGGGTGCCGGTGCCGAGGGGCACCGGCCTTTGTTGGATAGACTCGAGACAGTGCGCAAGTGCCTCACGAGCAGTGCCGCGGTCGCTCTGCTCGTGATTGCGGCGGCGACGTTTGCCGCGACCGAGCCCGCGGAGATCTGGTTACCGTTGGGCGAGGATCTGCGAATCAGACGTCTGGCCGAGGATCTATGGCTCCATGAGTCCGACACGGAATGGGGGCAGCGGACCGTACCGGCGAACGGCCTGATCGTGCGCGGGCGCCGGGGGGTCATGGTCGTGGACACGCCTTGGACGGAAGACCAGACCGCGCGGCTTCTGGACTGGATCACCGAGAATCTCGAAGCGCCAGTTCTTGGAGTCGTCGGCACACATTTCCATCCCGATGCGTTCGGCGGCATCGCGGAGGTGCACCGCCGGGGGATCATGACCTGGGGCCACGCTCTGACCGGAGATCTTGCGGCCGAGCAAGACCGTGAGGCTCCGAGGCAGAGCTTCGAGGATCGCTGGGGCCTATCTCTCGGCGACGAGCGCGTGGAAGCGGTGTACCTGGGGCCGGGCCACTCGCCGGACGGTCTCATGGTCTGGCTCCCGGCGCGCCGGATTTTGTACGCGGGCTGTGCGGTCAAAGCGCTCGACTGGAAAAGCCTCGGCTACCTTGCCGACGCGGATCTGGCGCACTGGCCGGCAACTCTCCGGGCCGCCGAGACCTTCGAGGCGGAGACCGTGATCCCTGGCCACGGCTCCCCCGGAGGGCCCGAGCTTCTGGCCCACACGCTGGGCTTGTTGGAACAACAAGACGCCCCCTCGGGACCTTGAGGACAAAGAAAAGGAAGTCGGAGCTCGAGCTCCGACCCCCTCGTCCTACCGTGCCCGCCGAGACTAGCTCTTGGCGAGCGAATCCCGGATCTCGGTCAAGAGCTTGACTTCGTCCGAAGGCTCGGGCGGAGCCGCCGGCGCCTCCTCTTCCTTCTTTCTCATGTTGTTCATCGCTCGGATCATCATGAAGATGACGAAGGCGATGATCACGAAGTCGACGATGTTCTGGATGAACGAGCCGTACTTCATCAGCGCGGCGCCGGCTTCCTCGGCGGCCGCCAGCGATTCATAGGTGTTGCCATCGAGCGCCGTATACATGTCGGCGAAGCTGACGCCGCCGGTGAACTTTCCGATCACGGGCATCAGGACGTCGTTCACCAAGGAGGCGATGATCTTGCCGAAAGCGCCGCCGATAATGATACCGACCGCCATGTCCATGACGTTGCCCTTCATGGCGAACTCTTTGAACTCGGACACCATGCTCATACCTGGTTTCCTCCTCTAAGGATGGATAAATATTTCGCTCGGCTGTGCCGGCTGGCCGCCAAGCGGGGTAAACGGGCTGGAGCTCTGTCACCGGCGATTCTAGCGAGAGCGCCGGACGCTGCGCGACAGGCGAATTAGGAATCGTCTTGCGGCGTGCCGGAGACGAACTCGAATCTCGCCAGGATCGGGTCGTGATCCGCGGCGCGTACTCGATGCGGAAGGTCGGCGTTCAAGTGAACGATCTCGGCTGCGACGTTGGCCGCAAGACTCTCGGTGACCACGAAGTTGTCCAAGATCTGGGAACTGCCGCGATAGTTGAAGGTGTAGCGCTCGGCCTGCGGTACGCGTTCGACCAGGTTGTGGAGTCCCGAGCCGCCCAGAATCGCCAGCGGCTCGCGGTACGGGTGCTCGTTGAAGTCTCCCAGAACGATGGCTGCCGCCTCGGGGTCGAGCGCCAACAGGTCATCCAGAAAGTCGCGGATGACGCGGGCTTCGCCACTTCGAAGCTCTTCGGTCGACCGCACCGGAGGCTGAATGCTTCCGAACAGCGGCGAGTCTCCGCGTTTGGAGCGCAAGTGCACGTTGATCAGAAAGAGACGGCGACCGTTGAACTCGAACTCCGCTGCCAGCGGCTTGCGTACTCCGGCCACGTTTCGTTCCGAGTCGGCCGCAAGTGCCGGGTGGCCGGGAGCCACCCGCGCCGGGTTGGGAGAGAGAAACGGTCCGCGCTCGTCGAGAAGCCATTCGGCCGCGGCCTGAGCTTGCGGTCTGCCGCGAGGAACGAATCGAACCCGGTCCGGACGGTAGAGATAGGCGACCCGAATGTTGGCTCCGGGTTGGCCACCGTCGGCCAGATCCTCGGGGTCGACCGACACGGACTCATAGCCGGCACCTCCGGCCGCGGTGATCGCCTCAACCAGGAGCCCGAGCGTCTGTCTGGCGGAAACCGTGCCGTCGTCCTCGGGTCCGGTATCGTCCTGGATCTCCTGAAGGGCGACGATGTCCGGCGAGCCCAGAGCCGCCGCGATCGAGCGGGCGACGCGGCGGTACTTGTCCGGCCCGCTGCGCGCACTCAGGTTTTCGACGTTGTAGGTGGCGACGATGATCGCATTGTCCGATGCCGCGAGCGTGGCGTGAGCCGCCGCAGTCGCGCGCGAGGCCGTCTCGGGCAGAGCCTCGGCCAGCACCCGAAAGGCGCCGAAGGCGTAGTCCAGAACGCCGATGATCTTGTCTTCGAAGTGATCACCGACCGCCACCTGGGGAGCATCGTTCCCCGGCCGGGGCACGACCAGGAGACGTTGTGGGTTGACCTGTGTCGCCGAGGCCACCAGGCCGCCGGCGAGGGAGCGAATGCTCTCGTCTTCGGCGTGGTCGCCGGCGACCACCGCGAACTCGCCGAAGCGCGTCGTCGGTCCCACAACCGCCGCCGCTGAGACCTCGATTCGCATCCCTTCCAGGCTCTCGAAAAAGTCGATCGCGTCGTCAGCGGGCTCGAAGACTCGAAGACCGTCGTCGTCGATGTGGCTCGCTGGCAGTTCGCGCCCTCCGGCGCCGATTGCTACGGGCGCCGGCAGCGGTGCGCCCTGCCCAACGACCTCGAAGAGCGCTTCCTCGAGTCTCGTGACCGAGAGGCCGTTGGGGAATCCGGTCTCCTTGACCAGCCCGTCCACGCGGACGACCTCGCCGGGTCTGGCGGACGCTTCGCCGGAGGGAACCACCAAAAGGGCGTCACTCGTGGCTTCGTCGTGATCGCCAGCGCCTTGAATCCAGTAGCCTCGACCTCGGGCCGCCGGAGAGGTCACCGTACCCTGTACTCGGCGAACCCAGGCACCGTCGAGTGGAGAAATGTGCCCCGCTCCCTGGATACTGCTTGGGCTCAGCTCCTCCTCTTCGATCGCGAAAGCGATGATCTGATTGCGCTGGCGCAAACTGAAGTTGTTGTCCGCCACCAGCACCAGACTTCGGCGACCATCGGCCAGGCGGGGTCCGAAGGTCATGCCTTCGATGTTGTCGAGTTCGAGCCCGAAGGTCTCGAGCCGCAGGAGCAGCGTCTTGCTCACCGGTCGGAAGCTCTTGCCCGCGAGGCCGTTCCAATCTCGAACGTCGGTTGCGTCGTCCACCGAGACCGCGAAGAGCTCGATTACGTTGCCGACTCCCTGGGTATAGGCGCGCTCGAGCGTCAGCAGGCGTGAGTCGCCCAGAGCGATCAGCTCGACCAGGCCACGAGTGCGAAAGTCCTCGGAGCTGAGAGGCGCGTCGCGCACCGGCTCGACCTGGTACACGTATTCGGCGAGCCGGTGCCCGCTTTCGCGGTCCAGTCGCAGAATGCGGGCTGGGCTGCCGACGCCGAGATCGGCTACGGGGCCGTCCTGGCGGAGTGCGTTCTCGGCCGCCGTGTAGAGCCAGTCTCGCCGTGGATCGAGCGCTACGCTCTCGAAGCCGAGGTTGTGCCGAATCCCCAGGCTGTCACCGGCTCGCGGCAGGAACCTCTTCGGCACCGCAAGGTCGCGGAGATAGGTTCCATCGAGCCGGTACTCTCGAATGAAGGGTTCGACGCCCCGCTTGACCTGGCCTTCGGACGAGACATAGAGAGTGCGCTCGGGACTCAGAGCGATCCCCTCGAGGTCTAGCGTCATCTCCGCGAAGGGTGAGCCGCCCCGATCGGTCAGTTCGGTGACACCGACAACTTCGACGCGCGGAGAGCCGGAGCTCAGCTCGATATCGAGCGTGTAGAAGCGCGCCGGTCCCCGCGATGCCGGGTCGTCGGAGATCGCGTAGTAGAGATCACGCTGGGCGTCGTAGGCAATGCCCGAGAGGCCACCCACGGGCGCCTGATCAAACCCGGTGCTTGTCGGCAGGACCGCTTCGCCCAAGAGCTCGAAGGCGCTGATGGAGTGTGGCATTCCGTTCGCGCCGATGGCTGATTCAACCGGGGGTGACGAGGCTGGATCTTGCGGCGATGACGGCGGAGCGGAGGCCGCGCAGCCGAGAAGGATCCCGAAGCCCGCCACCAGGATAGCTGCCGTCGCGAGCAGGGCGGGAGCCTGTCGACGGTTGTTCCGACGAGTCATCGCCGGGGTCGTTCGGGGCGCTTTGGAGCCGGTGGGAAGCTCGTTTCGGTCTCCGCGGCGTAGTAAACCAGGGTCGTGTAGGCCGCGAGGTTCTGGGCCAGCGCTTCCGGGTCCACCTTGTTCAGGGTGTCGTCCTCGGTGTGGTGGTAGTCGAAGTAGTGGGTACCGTCCTGGGTGAGATCGGCGACCGGCACCCGGGCGGGATGGAGGAACAGCAGGTCGACTCCTCCGTGCGCGCGATTGCCGTCGAAAGCGATTCCCAGGGGCTCGAGCAGCTTGGCGAGCTTCTCGGCGGCGCTCATCGATCGGGGGTGGAGCGCGGCCGCGAAACGCCACACTCGCCCGGCGCCGAAATCCGACTCGATGGCCAGCTGATGCTTGGCGAGTTCCGCCTCGTGGGCTTGGGCGTAAGCGCGCGCTCCGGAAAGGCCGAACTCTTCGTTGGCGAAGAGGACCACTCGAACGGTTCGTCTGGGTGCCTCGCTCAGCTCTGAGATCAGCTTCGCGGCGCCGAGGGAGACCGCACACCCGGCACCGTCGTCAATGGCGCCGGTACCGACGTCCCAGGAATCCAGATGTCCGCCGACCAGGACGATCTCGTCCGGCCATTCGCGACCCACGACCTCGCCGATGACGTTGGCCGACTCGGAGTCCTCGAGATAATGACTGCCGAGGCTGAGATGAAACCGTACCGTATGCCCGCGGCCGATCTGAGCCTCTAAAATGTCGGCGTCGGAGATCGCGAGGGCGGCGGCGGGAATGCGTGGCGCATCGTCGGCATAGCGCAACGCACCGGTGTGCGGAAAGCGATGGGTTCCGGTTCCCACCGAACGAATCAGGGTGGCGACAGCCCCCTTCCTGGCGGCCGCCGAGGGTCCGCGGCCGCGCACGCCGACGGTCTCGCCATAGCTACTGCCGTCCCGGCGGCGCTCCATCCGTTTGTTGAAGAAGACGATTTTGCCGGCCACGGCCTCGTCGGACAGCTCCTCCAAAGCCTCGAGGCCGGCGACCTCGACGATCTCGGCTTCGATCCCCGCTTTGGGGGTACCGACGCTGCCGCCCAGCGCGATCAGCATTAGGTCCTGGGGATAGGGCGCGAGGATGCGACCGTGTGCCTGTCCGCGCACCCAGCGCGGCACGGGTACGGGTTCGACGCGCACGTTCTGAAGACCGATCTCGCGCATCTTGGCCTCGGCCCAGGCGACCGCGGCGCGGTCTCCCGGGGTGCCGGCAAACCGCTGGCCGACCTCTACGGTCAATGACTCCAGTAGCTCCCAGGCGATCGGAGAATCGAGCGCTCGGTCGCGTAGCTTGGCGGCGGTTGGCTCGAGCGCGATTCCGGCCGAGACCGGTTGGGCGAGGGGGATGATCGCGAGCAGTCCGGCTACCAAGCCGGCTGCCAGGCCGGTGACCAGCCCGGTTACTAGGTCGATCGCCGGGCCGATGGGCTGAGCCCTGGTTGGCCGCGGTTGCCTTCGCATTCCGTTCCCGATCATGGCGCCGGATCGTAGCAGACGAGTCGGGTCCGGTTGATACGATCGAACCGGATCACGAATGAGCGAATCCACCGACTTTCACCGCACCGCCGCCGCCGGTCAGATAGCCCGCTGCGCGCTCTTAACCGTAAGCGATAGTCGAACCGCGGAGAACGACCGCGGGGGTGACACCCTTGTCGCGGGTCTCATAGATGCCGGCCACGAGATTATCGATCGCCAGTGGGTCCGCGATGAAGCCATGGAGATCGGCAAGGTGCTGACCCAATGGCTGGGCCGGGGGGATCTGCAGGTGATCTTCACTACCGGAGGCACCGGGATCTCAAGACGCGACACGACCGTGGAGGTGGTGGAGCGGTTCTTGGAGAAGCGACTCGATGGCTTCGGTGAGCTCTTTCGCATGCTGAGCTTTCAGGAAGTGGGACCGGCGGCGATGCTCAGCCGGTCGGTCGCAGGCCTGGCGCGCGGGATCGTCGTGTTCGCCCTGCCGGGGTCGGTGGCTGCGGTCGAGTTGGCGCTCGAGCGCTTGATCCTGCCCGAGCTCGAGCACTTGGTCTGGGAGCGGCAGCGCTGACCCGCCTAGGTTCCGGGGCTCAGGCTCTGTTCCGGGACGCCCGTCGGCTCCAGCGGTGCTTCCTCCACCGGGTCCTCCGGCAGCAGCTTGTGCCAGAACGGGATCTCTCCGGCGAGGTAGAACTCCTCCAGGTCGAGGGCCGCGCGGGCAGCGAGCGGGTGGCCGGCTCTCTCATAGCAGCTGCGTCTCATCTTGAGGAAGCGCTCGTTCCAAGGCGTGTGGGGCTCGAATTCGAGCAGGGCGACCGCGCACTGCCCGGACTGGCCGAAGCGATAGGCGAGATCGGCGAGTAACGCCAAACGGGTCTGGTCGTGGAGGTGAAGCGTGAATGGCCGGCTCAGTGCCTCGAGGATCCCGGGTGCGCTCTCGGGGGAGGCCATTACGAGCTCATGCGCGAGTCGCAGCCCTCTGTCGGTGAGGTTCTGAAGGGGCCAGGGATCGCCGCGATAGGCGACCAGCGCGGCCGCCAGCCGGTCTGCGGCTTTCTCGAGCTCGCTGCGCCGAAGGAGCCAGCGCGCTTCTATCATGCCGGCCTCGATGGGGTGCGAGGCTCGAAGCGGCTCGAGCAGGTCGGGCAGGGTTTCGTCGCCGACTTCGGCCGCGCTTTCGGCGATCGCGAGTCGATCGAGTGGCTGCAGGGGAGCCTGGGTCTGTCGACCCCAGGCGGCGAAGGTCGGCTGCAGGTCTCCGGAAGCGTACCGGTTTCGGGCCTCGGCTCGCGCGAGTTGCCCGTCGTCTTCTGAGCCGTCGGTCTCGGGAACGCCTTTGAACATGACCATGCTGCTCTGGTGGCTCTCATCGACCCGATCCCAATCGATAGGCGGCGGGCGGAGCGGGCGATGCTGGCCGCGAGCCGTTGCCAAGCGCCGCAGCATGGCGACCTTGAAGCCGCTGGTGCGACCCACGGAGCGGGCAAAGCCGAACTCGATGGTTGGATGATCGTCGGTGTTCAAGTCGGCTAGACCGAGCTCGGCCACGGCCCGGGTGAAGTCATTGTTGGCGACATGCCCGGCGTAGAAGCCTTCCAAACCGGTGACCCCCCAGACTCTTTCCAGTGCTCGATCGTAAGGCTCGCCCGTGATCGCGGCTTGAATGTAGGAGGCGCTGTGGTCGATCGGCCGATGCGAGCCGATCAATACGAGATCGCTCCGATGCACCTGCCAGGTTTCGACGTAGGGAAACACCGAGGCCAGCGTTGCATACGCCGTGCGAACCACCTGGGCGTCGATTTCGTAGGCCTGTAGCCACTGAGCGAAGATGCCGTCTTCACTCAACCGCTCAGTCACCGCCCGGTAGAACTCACGAGTGAAGAGGCTCGAGATTCCGGCCCGGTACGGGTTGGAGGGCTCCGAGAAGATGACGTCATAGGTGTCTTTCGCCGAGAGCAGATACTCACGGGCGTCGGCGATGACGACTTCGACCTTGGGGTTGTCCAGGACGTTTTCGTTGACCGGCGCGCAGGCCTCGGCGACCCGCAGAATCGCCGGCTCGAGCTCGACGGCCACGACCCGCTCCATGGTCGGAACCTGCGCCATCCAGCCGGCGCTCGAGCCCGTGCCCAGTCCGATTACCAGGCCCGTGCGCGGATTGGGATGAAGCGCGGTGCCGATCAGTCCGCTCATGACCTGGGTCGGCGCGTCGCCGCGCGCGCTGCCGTCGGCCTTACCGTTGACCATGAAGGCATAGCCGGCGCCATTGGAGAGGGCAACGCTGCTCTCCCGGCCATCGACTTCCCAGGCGAGAGTGCGGTTGATACCTCGACGAATGTCGAGAAGGGCGTTCGGGCTCTTCATGATCGTCTTCATTCGACCCGCGCCGATTCCGGCATGCCGCCAGAAGCCCGTGGGGCCTTCGGCGAACGTAAGAGCGACGGCGGTTGCTGCGAGGACCGCCAAGAGGACAACTCGCCGCGGCGCCGACTTGAGCTCGTGCAGCAGGAAAACCGCGGCCAGGACGCAGAGAGCCCAGATCGACAAGCGCCAGACCGTAGGAGCCGAGAGGGCCGGAATCAGCCAAAAGCCACCGGCGATGGATCCGACGATCGCGCCGAAAGTGTTCCAAGCGTAGGTGCGGCCGACCTGGGACGCGACGCGCTCGCGCCCGCTTCCCAGAAGCGCGATCAGAAGCGGGAACTGGTACCCGGCGACGATCGCCGCCGGCAGCACGACGAGGCAGGTGACCGCGGCCCAGCCGCTAGCCAGCGCGCCAAAGCCCGCCGTGGACAAGTCCCGAAGCCTGAGAGCCACGAAGGCGATGCGGTCGCCGGCGGCCAGAGGGATGGCCATGGCCAGCGCTTCGAGGCCACAGGTGGCGGCAAACTCGAGCGGTGAGGGACGTCGACCCTGGGCCGCGAGTCCGTAGAGGAATCCGCCGATGCCGATACCCGCGAGAGCTACCCCGAGTACTACCCCGAAGGTGTAGGTCGAGCCGCCCAAGATCGGCGCCATCATTCGATACCAGACGAGCTCCAGAAGGAAGAAGACGAAACCTACGCCGGCGGCCGCGATCAGAACCAGCCGATACAGCGTCGAGCTGATCTCTTCCGAAGCGCGGGTGGTCTCGCCAGCCTCGGCGCCGGCGATGGGCTCGCGGGCTCCACGCTCGCGCGACAGCGACCGGGCCATGAGCGCGATCAGGAGGTTGAGGGCCGCGGCCAGCCAGATTGTCTGACGGATACCGAGGAGCTCGACCAGGAAGAAAGTGGTGACCAAGGCGCCGGCAACGGCACCGACCGTATTGACCGCGTAGAGGAGTCCGACTGTGTGTCTTCCGAGATCCTGTTTTCGAGTCGCGGCGCGCACCATTGCCGGCAGCGTTCCGCCCATGAGAAACGTCGGGACACCCAGGACCACCGCGGCAAAGACCAGTCGCGCCAGGGTTCCGAAGAACGATCCGAGTACGGCGGTTCCGCCCAGGCCGATGTACATCGTCCGCACCAGAGATATCAGGAGCGGGCTCAGGGCGGCGGCCACCGAGATTCCGATCTCGAGATTGGCGTAGTAACCGAGAGGGTTGCTCGATCGCTCGCTGCGTCTTCCCAGCACGAGGCCGCCGAGTCCCAGTCCGGCCATGAAGATCGCGATGACGGTGGCCGATGCCGGTGTCGAGCCGCCGAAGATCAGGCGCAACAAACGCAACCAGGCGATCTGGTACACGAGAGCGCAGAAACCGGAACCGAAAAGGAAAAGGCCGACGCGTAGAAGGAAACTCATCTCGGTAGCTAGCGCCGACCCTAGCAGGATCTGGTCCAGCTGCTGCTGCGGCTCGGCTAAGCTGGTGCCGGTGACGTCGGAGCGCGGCAGAGGACTGGTTGCGGTGAGCTTGTGTGCCCTCCTCTGGATCTCTGCCCCCCGGGGACATGCCGGGGCGATGCCGCCCTCCGCGCCGGTCTTTCTCTCGCACGCGCCGATGCGGTCCTTGCCTCAGGCATCGAGCCGACCGCTCGGAGACGGTCCGCACAAATACGTCGCGCCCGCTGGCAGCGACCGAGCGGCCGGGACCGAGGCCGAACCCTGGCGCACCGTCGCCCATGCCATTCGCCAGTTAGCGCCCGGCGATACGCTGGTTCTGAGGCAGGGTGTCTACTACGGGCCGATCGAGATCCGGCTCGCAGCCGTGGCCGGCCGGCCCATCACCATCCGTCCGCACCCGAACGAGCTGGTGATCATTGACGGCGGCTTCCGGGAGTTCTTCGAAACCCCTCGGAGCGCGTGGAAACCGGTTGGCGACGGCGCGGAGGGCGAGTACCGATCGACTCGAGTGTACCCGGGCTTGAGCGGCGCACAGGGCTTGTTCGGAGATTCGATGGTGCCTCTGCACAGCTACACCTGGCTGTCGGATCTGCGCTCGGACGAAACAGTTTTCACGAGCAGGACCGCGCCGCTCTACTGCGGCCCGGGGCTTTGGTACAACCCGAGAACGCGGAGAATCCATGTGCGGCTGGCTCACGACCGAGCCGACTACTATCCCCTCGAGAGCCGGTATCGAGGCGCCACCGATCCCAGAGAGGTGCCGATGGTGGTGACCGGAAGCAGTCGTCTGCCGATGCGCATCCTCGGCTCCAGCCACCTCGTGATTGAGGATCTCGTGATTCGAGGCGCGGGTCGCTCGGCCGTTGAGATCATCGGCTCGGAGAGCATTCGGCTCGATGGGGTCACCGCCTATTCGGGCTACCACGCCCTGGTGCTCGAGAACACGAGGGCGGTGCGGGTCATCAACTCCCGCTTTCGCGGACCGTCGGCGCCGTGGTCCTCACGGATCAGTTTGAAGTACAAGGGCACGGCGGGGGTGCTGCTGCGAACCGCTGGGGTCCTCACCAAGAACCTCGATCTCGAAGTCGCCTGGAACGAGTTCACCGATGGCCACGACGGAGTCTTTCTGGGCGAGGCCCGGAACGCGGACTTCCATCACAATCTGGTGGAGAACTTCAACGACGACGGGATCTTCTTGACCTCGAGGAGCGGCGGCAATGGACCGATTCGAGTTTTCCGCAACCGGATCTCGCGCTGCCTATCGTCGATCGTGTTTGGCTGGGGCCGCGGTCGGCGAAACGTGCCAGGCGAGGGCGTGTACGTCTACCGCAACGTGATCGAGCACCTGACCAGGGTGTATTACGAAGAACCTCGGGGCGGTTCAGGGTCGCGTGCCGCGTACGGCAATCTGGTCAGGGACCATGGTAGCCCGATCTGGGAGCCGATGAAGATCTATCAGAACACCTTCGTCGCCCGCCGGGCCGAGCGCTGGATGTGGACCTACCTGCTGGGGCTTGGGAGCCATCTCCATGAGACCACTCGCGACGTGTTCAACAACATCGTCGTGCATATCGAGGATACGCCGAGTCTGGACGTGCCGGCTGCCGGGGTCGACTTCCGCTCGGACGGCAATCTGTTCTGGAGCGCGACTCGGGACGAAGACAGCGAGACGGATTTTTTTGCTCGGTACCGCGCCTCGGAGGCTTTCGAGGACAGCCGCGCCATCTATCCACCGGGCTGGGAAAGTGACAGCGTCTATGGCGACCCGGCTTTCGTTCGTTTCGATGCGGCCGCGGCCGGCAACGACTACCGCCTGGGGGCGGGCAGCGCGGCCGTCGACGCGGGCGTGAGACTTCCCGCGGAGTGGCCCGACCCACTCAGGTCGGTCGATTCGGGAGAGTCCGATATCGGCGCACTGCCGGCCGGTTCCGAACCTCTTCGCGTCGGGCCTCGACGGTAATCGTCGCTAGGTTCAGTCCAGAAAACGATCCGAGAGGTCGGCGTCGGGCAGCTTGCAGTGGTCGAATCGGCCGAACCAGTGATAGCGATGGCGGGCGACGGTTCGGTAGACGAGGTCTCGTAGCGGTCGCGGTACGATTCTCAACCACGAGACGGCGCCCCAGACGCCCCCGAGCCGGGCGAGTATTCGAAGCACTCCTGTCGAGTGAGAGGAGACGAGCTCCCGGTCGGTGCCGTAGCTCTCGACGAACAACAGGGTTTTCAAGTCCCGGGTGATTCGGTGTCTGCGCTTCAGCTCCGCCGCCGCCTTACCCTGGAGAGGCGCGAACGACAGAGCACGAGTGCGGTCGATTCTCAGAAGCAGCTGGACCGTGCGGTCGCACAGACCGCAGACCCCATCGTAGAAGACGACGTGGGTCTCCCGATCTTGGCCGCTCAAGGCTCGCGCACCTGCCCTCGACCGCGCTTGAGGTCACCCCGCCGTTTCTTCTCCTCCAGCCGCTTGCGCCTGGCCCTCTCGGGCGTCCTCGTGCGCCGGCGCCGGCGTTCGGGTTCGAGCGCTTCTGCCAGGAGCTCGGAGAGTCTGGCTCTGGCCGCTTCCCGGTTGGCTCCCTGAGTACGGTGCTTTTGTGACACGACTCTCAGTACGCCGGCTTTGCTGATTCGCGTCGTCAGGCGGCGCCGGAGACGCGCCTTCTGGGACTCGTGGAGGACGGTCGATGCCGAGACGTCGAACAGAAGTGTCACTCGGGTCTCTACCTTGTTGACGTTCTGTCCTCCGGGACCCGAGCTCCGGGACGAGCGATAGGTCAGCTCGCGCTCGGGAATGACCAGATCGTCGCGTACGGGGAGCATCAAAGGCCTCCTGTGAACGCTAACATTTTGCTAGTGTAGCCACTTGAGCAAACAAGTCTCGGTATCGTTTTTCAGAACTCGGGTTGCGGCATGAAGCCTCCGCCCTTTGACTACCTCGCCCCCGGCTCACTGGATGAGACGCTCGGGCTTCTGGCCGAAAAGGGAGGCGAGGCCAAGGTGCTCGCCGGTGGTCAGAGTTTGGTTCCGGTCCTCAACTTCCGGTTGGCGCAACCTACCTTCCTGGTGGATCTCAACGGTGTCGATGAGCTCGACTACATCGAGGTGGAAGATGATGGATCGGTTCGCATCGGGGCGATGGCTCGACAGCGCCGGCTCGAGCTAGACACCCGGGTTCACGGGCAGGTCCCGCTGCTGGCGGTGACCATGCCGCTCATCGCACACCCCCAGATCCGAAACCGTGGCACCGTGGGCGGAAGCCTCGCGCACGCCGATCCCTCGGGGGAGTTGCCGGTGGCGGCAGTGGCTCTCGAAGCGGAGCTCGTCTTGAGAAGCCATCGCGGCGAGCGCACCGTGCCGGCCGCCGATTTCTGTCAGGGCCTGATGACCACGGCACTTGCCGAGGACGAGCTGCTCTGCGAGCTCAGGGTGCGGGCTACGCCGCGCCGGACCGGTTGGGAGTTCCGCGAGATCGCGCGCCGGCATGGCGACTACGCCCACGCCGGGGTCGCCGCGCGACTGACCCTGGGCGATGACGGCAAGATCTCGGCCGCGCGGCTGGTCTATCTGAGCGCCGGCGAGGTTCCGATGTCCGCCGTCCGGGCCTGTGCCATTCTCGAGGGCGAGCAGCCGTCCGAGGAGCTCTTCGCGGAGGCAGCATTGACGGCCGGCCGCGACGAGGTCGATCCGAGCGATGATATCCACGCGACCGCGGCCTTTAAGCGCCACCTGGCCGAAGCACTGACCCGCCGCGTGCTGGCAACGGCGCTTGATCGAGCGAAGGTGGCATGAAGTCATGAGCCGGCACGTCGTTTCCACCGAGGTCAACGGCCGAGCCTACGAGCGCGAGGTCGAATCCCGCCAGCTGCTTTCGGATTTTCTGCGCCACGAGCTGGGTCTCACCGGAACCCACGTCGGATGCGAGCACGGTGTGTGCGGAGCCTGCACGGTGCTTCTGGACGGAGCGCCGGTGCGGTCCTGTCTGCTCTTTGCCGTGCAGTCCGATGGGCGCAAGCTCGCCACCGTCGAGGGGCTGGCGCCCTCGGTCGACGAGCTGCACCCTGTCCAGACCGCGTTTCGCGACGCGCACGCTCTGCAATGCGGTTTCTGCACCGCCGGGATCCTGATGACCATGGTGCCGTTTCTGGAAAACAACCAGAACCCGACCGAGGCGGAAGTGCGTGCGGCGCTTTCGGGCAATCTCTGCCGATGCACCGGATATCAGCACATTGTCGATGCGGTGCTGCTGGCCGCGGAGCGAATGCGAAGCGCTAGCGCATGAAGACAACCGACCTTGGCAGCACCAGCGCTTCCTTGCACTCCGGGGCCGTGGCACTGACCGACTATCTCGAGGAGCTGGAAGCGCTGTTCCGGGAGCGCGAGCCCAAGCTGCATGCCTTCGTCCCGGAGGAAGGACGTTTCGAGCGCCTGCGGCGAGACGCGCGGGACCTCCTCGAGCGATTCCCTCAGGGCACTCCCCGGCCCCCGCTCTTCGGACTTCCCGTGGGAGTCAAAGACATATTTCACGTTGACGGCTTTCCGACGGCCGGCGGCAGCCGCTTGCCACCGGAGGAGCTCGCGGGGCCGGAGGCGAAAGCGGTCACTCGGTTGCGCCGGTCCGGCGCGCTGATTCTCGGCAAGACCGCTACCACCGAGTTCGCCTATTTCGCGCCCGCTTCGACCAAGAACCCGCACGATCCGGCTCATACACCGGGCGGCTCGTCTTCCGGTTCCGCCGCGGCAGTTGCGGCGGGCCTGTGTCCACTCGCACTGGGAACTCAGACGATCGGTTCGATCTCGAGACCGGCCTCCTACTGTGGCGTCGTGGGCTTCAAGCCCACCTACGATCGAGCTTCCCGCGAGGGCGTCATTCCGCTGGCGCCGTCGGTCGACCACATCGGCTTCTTCGCACCGGACGTTGCCGGTGCCGAGCGCGTCGCCGCGGTGGTTTGCGAAGGCTGGGAGAGGCTCTACGAGGAGCGGCGCCCGGTGTTGGGAATTCCCGGCGGTCCCTATCTGCGCCGCGCCGGAAGCGAGGCTCGCAGTTGGTTTCGCGAACTGTGCCAGCACCTGACAGGTGCCGGTTTCGACGTGCGCCGAGTCGAGGTCATGGCGGACTTCGAGGCGATCGAGGTGCGCCATGGCGCCATAGTCGCCGCGGAGGCGGCGAGGGTTCACGCACAATGGTACTCACGGTTTCAAGATCTCTACCATCCCAAGACGGCGCTTTTGATCGAGGAGGGCTCGAGGATCTCGGACTCCGAGCTGCAGACCGCGCTCGTCGGGTGCGAGTCGTTGCGCGACGAGCTCGAGTCTCTGATGACGACCTGGGGCCTCGATCTGTGGATTTCGCCGGCGGCGCCCGGAGTCGCGCCCCACGGACTCCGCTCCACCGGCGATCCGATCATGAATCTTCCCTGGACGCACTGCGGATTACCGACGCTCGCGATTCCGGCCGGGACCGGCACCGGTGGTTTGCCGATCGGTCTCCAGGTCGCGGCTCGGTCGCGACAGGACGAGCGGCTCTTCAGCTGGGGCCTCGAGATCGAGCGAGCGCTGGCGAGAAGCTCGAGCTAGCGCGATGCCGCAAGTTGGACACCAGATTCGCCGTGGCGCCTACGCTGATTCCATCGTCTTGATGCAGCTCCAGAGCGCGCTGGCAAAGCTCGATGGCATCGAGGATGCCGGCGTGGTGATGGCGACCGAGGCCAACCTCGAGCTGCTGGCAGCCGGTGCGCTGCTGCCCGAGGCCTTGTCCGGGGTCGGGCCGGACGACCTCTTGATCGTGGTGCGCGCCGAGTCCGAGGTCGCTGCCGCCGAAGCTCTGGCACAAGTCGATCGCCTGATGTCAAGAAGCGCAGACTCCGAGGTCGCCGCATTCCGGCCCAAGAGTCTGCGCACCGCGCTCGAAGGATCGCCCAACTCGCGCTGGGTGCTGGTGTCGGTGCCCGGTCGCTATGCCGCCCAGGTGGCTCGCGAAGCGATTCGGGCCGGTCGGCACGTCTTTCTTTACAGCGACAATGTGACCGGCGAAGACGAGGTCGAGCTCAAACTCGAGGCTCGAGAGCGGGGCCTCCTGGTGATGGGACCGGACTGCGGTACTGCGACCATCGGAGGCGTTGGATTGGGCTTCGCCAATCGGGTTCGACGGGGAGGCGTCGGGATTGTCGCGGCCTCCGGGACCGGCCTGCAGGCGGTGGCGAGCCGCATCGACGACCTCGGAGCCGGGATTTCACAAGCCATCGGGACGGGGGGTCGGGATCTGTCCCGGGAGGTCGCGGCAGTGACGACGCTGCAAGCGCTCGACCTGCTGGCGCGGGACCCCGAGACCCGCGTCATCGTGTTGATCTCGAAGCCTCCGGCTCCGGAAGTCGCAGCCAAGGTCTTGGCGGCGGCACGCGCTACGGGCAAGCCGGTGGTGGTTTCGTTGAGTGGCACCGCGCCGCCGCTCGAAACGCTTTCGAATCTCTGGTTTGCTCCCAGTCTCAAGGGCGCCGCCGACCGGGCCGTCGAGTTACTGGCGAACACACCTTCGTTCTCGGGTGTTTCAGCTCGCAGCGGGGAGCCTTTCGATGAAGGTTTCGTACGGGGGCTGTTCTCCGGGGGTACCTTGGCTCTCGAGGTCACCCAGGCCCTGAGATTCCTGCTGGCGCCGTTGACGTCGAACCTGGGAGTCGAGGGAGTTGCGGCCGCTTCGATCGAGCGTAGCGCGGGCCATGCCATTCTGGACCTGGGTGCCGATGAGTTCACCGTCGGGCGACCCCATCCGATGATCGATTCCGACCTGAGACAGCGCCGCATCGCGCAGGAGGCTTCCGACCCGGCGACCCGACTCATCCTGCTCGACCTGGTGCTCGGTGACGGCGCTCATCCGAACCCCGCGGCCGAGCTCGCGCCGGTGATTCGCCAGGCTTTGCGGGATTCGAGCGAGCGTTCCGGCGTCGAGGTGGGAGTCGTGGTGATCGGCACCGAAAGCGACCCGCAGGATCTGGTCGCGCAGATCGAGGAGTTGGAGCTGGCCGGCGCCGCGGTCTTTCGCTCCACCGAGGAGCTGGTTGGGTTCGTGGCGGAGCGAGTCTCACCCGCGGTTCTTCGGCCGGAGCACCCTGTCGAGCTCGATCCGCTCGACCCCGTGTCGTGCATCAACGTCGGGCTCGAGCACTTTCACGACAGTCTTGTCGCCCAGGACGCGGCGGTGGTTCATGTCGAGTGGCGGCCGCCGGCGGGAGGCAACGAGAGACTTCAGGCGATCCTGGCCAAGATCGGCTAGGTTGATTCCCTTGTCGAGAGGAGCAGTTCTCAAGTGAACGTCGAGCAAGCCAATCAGCAGACGGTCGAGCGGATGATCGGCGCCAGGCCGATTCTCAAGACAATAGCCCGGGCCTCCGACGTGATTCCAGCGCTCCAGGAGCGCAGGCTACTTCACGCCGGACCCCCGATCGAGTGGCAGCGCATGTCGGGGCCGATGCGCGGGGCGGTGATCGGCGCCGCGATCTTCGAGGGCTGGGCCGACAACCAGGCCGCGGCCGAGGAGTTGGCTTCATCGGGCGCGATCGATTTCGACCCCTGCCATCACCACGGCGCGGTCGGCCCGATGGCCGGTGTCACGTCGCCGTCGATGGCGGTCTACGTGGTCGAAAACGAGACCCACGGCAACTTGGCCTACTCGAACCTCAACGAGGGCTACGGCAAGGTGCTTCGGTACGGTGCCTACGCACCCGAGGTCCTCGACAAGCTCCGCTGGATGAACGACGAGATGGGGCCGGTCGTCAAAACGGCCATCGAGGCGGCGGGAGGGCTCGACATTCGGGCTCTGCTGGCCGAGGCCTTGCACATGGGCGATGAGGGGCACAATCGCAACAAGGCGGGATCGCTTCTTTTCGCCAAGCTCCTGGCGCCGCACATCGCGGAGAGCTCGGCCGAGGCCTCGACTCGACGCAAGGTGATCGAATTCCTCGGTGACAATGCCCTTTCGGTCTTGAACCCGGTGATGGCGGCGTGCAAAGCGATGGCCGACGCCGGCCACGGGATCGAGGGCTCGACCATTGTCACGGCCATGGCTCGGAACGGCACCGATTTCGGGATCCGCGTCTCGGGCCTGGAGGGCGAGTGGTTCACGGCGCCGGCGGCGACTCCAGACGGCCTCTACTTTTCGGGCTTTACGGCCGCCGACGCCAACCCAGACATCGGCGACTCGACCATTACCGAGACCGCGGGTATCGGCGCCTTCGCCATGGCCGCGGCACCGGCGATCGTGCAGTTCGTCTCAGGCAAGCCCCATGACGCCCTCGACGCCACCCTCGAGATGTACGAGATCACATTTGGCGAGCATTCGCACTTCACCATCCCGCCGCTCGACTTTCGCGGCTCACCGACCGGTATTGATGTGCGCCGGGTGGTCGAGCTCGGGATCACTCCGCGAGTGAACACCGGCATCGCTCACCGCGAGGCTGGTGTCGGGCAGGTCGGGGCGGGGTTGGTCAGGCCGCCGATGGAGATTTTCGAGCAAGCACTCATAGCCTACGCCGACCGCTACGGTCTTTCTTGACAAGGAGGACTCGCAACCATGAACCGTAACGACGCCATCGAACTTCTTGCCGACGCTCGCTGGTACGACTTGACCCAGCCGCTGTCCATCTTCACGCCGCCCTGTCCCGGCGAGATGCCGCTTCAGGTCCATTTCTTCAAGCGCCTGACGGGCTCCTGGCATGGTGGCCAGGGCGCCAACGGTCAGCTCATCGAATGGAGCAACAACTCGGGCACCCATCTGGTGGGACCGAGGGCTTTTCACTCCGGCGCCCGAGCCATCGCCGACATCCCGTTGACCGATCTCTGTGGCGAAGGCGTGGTCGCGGATGTTTCGGATGCGGTCTCCGACTACGGCTTTTACACTCCCGAGATGGTTACCGAGCAGGTGGCGGTCAAAGAGGGTGACATCCTCATCGTTCATACCGGCTATCACCGCTATGCCTATGACCAGCCGGACGTGGCCAACGCCGAGGCCCAGGGTGGAATCGAGAACAAGGAGTTCGGCTACCACGTGCGCCACCCCGGCCCGTCGCCCGACTTCTTCCCCTGGGCGCTCGAGATGAAACTCAAGGTCGTGGGCGTCGACTGCGGCTCGGCCGAGCATCCGATGAACACCCACGTCCGTCGCCTCCACAAAGCCGAGTTCGACAAGGCCGAGGCTCTCGCTCGCGAGGCCACCGGCAAGAGCTGGGACGAGCTGTTTCCGAGCGATGAATACTACGGCTTGACCCATCGGACCATGCCGAAGGCGGGCCTGCTGCTGCTCGAGGCTCTCGGTGGCGAGATCGACGAGCTCTTGAACCGGCGGGCCTGGTTCTTCGTTCCGCCGCTGCCCTTCATGGAGGTGGAGTCCGCCTGGAGCCGGGTGGTAGCGCTGGCTCCAAGCAATGGTGGCGACGGGGCCGACGGGGCCGACGGGGCCGACGGGGGCGACGAGTCGGAGTTTCTTGCCGCGATGAACGCGGTCGAGATGCTCGACATGACGTTGCCGTTCAGCGTCCAGACGCCGCAGTGGGCGAACTACGAGCCGCTGTCGATCAAGTACACCAAGCGGGTCGGAGGTCAGGATCTGGGTCTGGGCCGGAACAACGCGCACTGCCGCGCCAGCTTCCACCTCGCCACCCACATGGACGGGGAGAAGCACTTCTGGGCGGCGGGTCGGACCATCGGCGAGGTGCCGCTCGACCACTGGCACGGCCCCGGAGTCATCGTGGATATTTCAGAAGACGTCAGCGACTCGAGCGTCTATACCCCGGCGATGATCGAGGAGAAGGTCGACCTTCACGATGGCGACATCCTGCTGATCAAGGCGGGCTGGTACAAGTACGGCTGGAACAGTCCGGACTCGGACGAGTTTCGCTACATGATCCAGCATCCGGGTCCGTCGCCCGAGTTCGCGGACTGGTGCGTGGAGCGCAAGATCAAGTGGCTGGGCATTGACTGCGTGGCGATGGAGCACCCGATGAATACCATTCAGCGGATTTTCCACCCCGGGCAGTTCGCGGTCGCGAACGCCAAGCTCAAGGCCCAGTACGGCAAGGACTGGGACGAGGTCTACCCACAGGACAAGTACTACCAGGACATGCACCTCAATCTCTTTCCGAAAGGCATCGTCCACGCCGAGAATCTCGGCGGCGCCATCGCCGATGCCGAGACCGGCCGCTACTACATCGCCGCCTTCATCCAGCGCGGCATGGAGCTGGCCTCGTGCTGGGGCCGGTTCGTGGCGTTCCGGGAACAAACGTAGCCGCGTGAGGATCGGCCGCCCGGTATTGGCTGCTCCGGGGACGCCTCGGGCTTCTCAGACTACCGGCGTCGGGCCCTCGGCTGCGCGCCGCTTCGCGCAAGCCGCCAGTGGCCTCCGACACGCCCGCGCGAGCGCTTGCGTCGAGCCCCCTGGCGCAGCCCAACGCCGGCTCGGCCGTGAATCCTCACGCCTCTCGGACTCCGCTCGTCTGTGGTGCCCAGTGGCGCGGCCTACTGGCGCTGCGAGCTGCCTCAGAGTTCGCAGCAACGCTAGGCTACGGCAGCTCTTCCTCCGGCAACCCGAAGTAGTGGCCGAGCTCGTGGACCACCGTGTCGCGGATCTCGGTGAGGAGCTCTTCGCGGTCGGCGCACAGCTCGAGCAGCGGCCGGCGATAGACGACGATGCGGTCGGGCAGGTCCAGGCCGTAGGTCGAGGGGCCGCGCTCGAGTAGCGGCACCCCCTGGTAGAGGCCGAGGAGCGTGTCGGTGTCCGGATCCAGGCCTACGGAGAGCAGGTCGTCGACGCTGGGCTCGTTCTCTACGGTCACCGCGACGTTTTCGATCGCCTCCTGGAGGTCGCTGGGAATCCTCTCGAGCGCCTGGCGCACCGCTTGCTCGAAGTCTCGAACGCTCATTCGCAGCACGCTGGGACTCTATTGGAAAAGCGATGATTTCATGCGAGGAGTGTGGAAGAGTAGGGAGTTCAAAGGAGTGCAAGCAGATGAAGAAACTGGTGATATTGCTGGGCCTGGCCCTGATAGCCCCGATGGCGCTGGTTACGGCATGTGCGCCTTCCGAGGAGCCGACGACGGCAGGCTCGGGCGAAACGGTCGGTGGGCTCATGGTCGCCGCCGACATCGCCGAGCGCCTGGCACAGTACGCGCCCACCGAGTTGTCGGCGGATCTTTCCGGCGTCCCCGACGGCGAGATCGAAGTCCTGAAGGAGATCCTTCAGGCCGGGCGGGTCATGGACGAAATCTTTCTCGCCCAGGTCTGGGCCGGCAACGCCGCGATGCGCGACGACCTTGCGGATGCAAACGAGAATCTGCGTGCCTTCTTCGACATCAACTTCGGCCCCTGGGACCGCCTGGCCGAAGACGAGCCCTTCATCGGAGATGCGAAACACCCCGAAGGCGCCGGTTACTACCCGGAGGACATGACCAAGGAAGAGCTCGAGACCTGGATCGAAGAGCACCCCCAGGACCGCGAGGCGCTGACCGGGCTCTTCACCATGGTGCGCCGCGAAGGTGACGCGCTGGTCGCGGTGCCCTATTCGGAGTTCTTCAAGGGACATCTCGAGACCGCCGCGGGGCACCTGCGGCGGGCCGCCGAGATGACCGAGAACGAGTCGCTCAGGACCTTTCTCAACTCGCGCGCCGACGCCTTCTTCTCGGACGACTACTACCAGAGCGACATCGACTGGATGGAACTGGAGTCACCGGTCGAGGTGACGATCGGACCCTATGAAACCTACGAGGATGGGCTGTTCGGCTACAAGGCGGCGTTCGAAGCCTTCGTCACGGTCAACCTGCCGGAGGAGTCGGCCAAGCTCGATCGCTTCAAGAGCTTGCTGCCCTGGCTCGAGAGTAATCTCCCGATTCCGGACGAGCTCAAGAACGAACGGGGTACCGATAGCCCGATGCGGGTCGTCGACGAGGTCTACGTCGGGGGCGACTCGAAAGCCGGCGTGCAGACGCTCGCCTTCAACTTGCCCAACGACGAGAAGGTTCGCGAAGAAAAGGGTTCGAAAAAGGTCATGTTGCGCAATGTCCTGAGAGCCAAGTTCGAGAAGATCTTGGTACCGATCGCCGAGCGAGTGATTGCCGCCGACCAGGTCGACCACGTCTCGTTCGACGCTTTCTTTGCCGAGAGCCTGCATCACGAGCTGAGTCACGGGCTCGGCCCGGGCAAGATCACCAAGGACGGCCGCGAGACCGAAGTTCGCCTGGAGCTCAAGGAGGTCTACTCGACCCTCGAGGAAGCCAAGGCCGACGTCATGGGGGTCTACAACATGCTGGCCTTGATCGAGAAGGGCGAGATCGCGGCGGATTTCAGAGCCACGCTCGAGCCCTCCTACGTTGCCGGACTCTTCCGCTCTGCGCGATTCGGGCTCAACGAGGCGCACGGCCGCGGCGTGGTGGCGCAGTTCAACTTCCTGCTCGAGAAAGGTGCGCTCGAGGTCGATGAAGAGGGCCGTTTCCGAGCGGTGTCGGACAAGTTCCCGGAAGGAATCCGAGATCTTCTCAACACCATGCTCATGCTGCAGGCGAAGGGAGACTACGAAGGCACCAAGGAGTTTCTCGATACCTACGGCGTGGCGTCCGAGGCGCTCGTAGCAGCGGTGAGTCGCCTGGGCGACGTGCCCGTGGACATCCGGCCGATCTACTCACAGGCCGACGACCTCTCGCCGGCGAGCTAACGCTATGTCGACTCGTAGCTTCGGCCAACGCATCACTCGCAACGAAGACCCGCGGCTTCTGACCGGCCGCGCGCTTTTTGTGGACGATGTCGAGCTCCAGGACATGGTCCACGTGGCGTTTGTTCGCAGCCCGTTCGCTCACGCTCGTCTCGGAGCCATCGATACCCAGAGAGCCCTGGGGCGGGAGGGAGTCATCGCGGTCTACACGGCCGAGGATCTGGGGGACTACTGGCAGCCGGGGCCGCTTCTCGTGCCGCCGCCGCCGATCGAGGGAATTCGATTCAACCAGCGCACCCAGGTGCCCCTGGCCAAGGGCAAGGTGCACCACGTCGGCGAACCCGTGGTGATGGTCGTGGCTGAGAATCGCTACGTTGCCGAGGACGCGGTGGCCGAGATCTTCGTCAGGTACGAGCCGCTCGATGCGGTGGTGGATCTCGAGGCGGCGCTCGAAGAGGGCGCTCCGCGGGTCCACGATGATCTCGACACGAACGAAGCTGCGAGGGTCTTCCAACAGAAGGGCGATTACGAATCCGCGCGGGCCGAGGCGGACGTGGTTCTGGCCCGTCGCTTCACCTACGATCACGGCGTCGCGGCCGCGATGGAGAATCGCGGCGTCGTCGCCGACTGGGACGACCGCGGCCAGCGGTTGACCATGTGGGACACGACCCAGGCTCCGATTCCGATCCGCAACGGGATCGCGGCCATGCTCGGGCTCTCCGAGAGCCAAGTGCGCGTGATCGCGCCATTCATCGGCGGCGGTTTTGGGCCCAAGATCATGATGTTCTACCCGGAAGAGGTGCTGATTCCGTGGGCCTCGGTGGCGCTCCAGCGACCGGTCAAGTGGATCGAGGATCGGGAAGAGAACTTCGTCGCAACCACCCATGAACGCGGCCAGATCCACGATGCCGAGATCGCCGTGACCCGAGACGGCAAGATCCTCGGAGTCAAGGACACGTTTCTTCACGACACGGGCGCCTACGCTCCCTACGGCCTGACCGTCCCGATCAACAGTCAGTGCACGCTGCTGGGGTGCTACGACGTTCCCAACTACGCCAGCGAGTTCACGGCGGTGTTCACGACCAAGCCGATCGTGACTCCGTACCGTGGCGCGGGGCGCCAGCACGGCGTCTTCGTCATGGAGCGGTTGCTGGATATCGCGGCGCGTGAGCTCGGGATCGACCGCGCGGAGATTCGCCGGCGCAACTTCCTCGCCCCGGAGTCTTTTCCGGTCAATCACGAGATCATCTATCAAGATTTCGCTCCGCTGGTCTACGACAGCGGCAACTATGAGCCGATTCTGGACCAGGCGCTGGAGAAGATCGGCTACCAGAAGTTCATACAAGAGACCCAGCCGGCGCTGCGGGCCCAGGGCAAGCTGGTCGGCATCGGAGTGGTCGCCTACGTCGAAGGGACCGGAATCGGGCCCTACGAGGGGGCGAGAGTGCAGGTCCAGGCTTCCGGGAAGGTGGCGGTCGCCACCGGGATCGGCACTCAGGGCCAGGGCCACATGACGTCGTTTGCCCAGGTGGTCGCCGACCAGGTGGGCGTCGATGTTCGCGATGTCGAAGTCACGACCGGAGACACGGACCTGTTCCATTGGGGCGCCGGTACCTTTGCGTCTCGAGGTGCCGTGGTCGCTGGAAACGCGATCCATGCCGCCGCCAAGGCGGTGCGCAAGAAGATCCTGGCGTTTGCCGGCCGGGAGCTGGAAGTCGCCGAGACCGATCTCGAGCTCGTGGACGGCAAGGTGCGAGTCAAGGGCGTGCCGGGCAAGGAACTGCCGCTGGGCGAGTTGGCGCTCAAGGCCAATCCGATGAGGGGAGCGGTAGAACCCGGAACCGAGCCCGGTCTGGAGGCTACCGACTACTTCGGACCGGAGCGAGGCGCCACCGCGGCGGGCGTACACGCCATGATTATCGAGATCGACCCGGAGAGTCTGGACGTCGAGATCCAGCGCTACGTCGTCGTGCACGACTGTGGCGAGGTCATCAACCCGCTCATTCTGGACGGTCAGATCCACGGCGGCGTCGCGCAGGGAATCGGCAACGCGTTCTATGAAGAAGTCGTATTCAGTGAAGACGGTCAGATCATGAACGCTTCGTTCATGGACTACCTGCTGCCGACGGCGCTCGATGTGCCACGTATCGAGAGCGGTCACCAGACCACACCTTCGCCGCTCAACCCCCTGGGCATCAAGGGGGCCGGCGAGGCCGGTGCCATTCCGGTGGGCCCGCTGTTTGCCCAGGCTGTCGAGGATGCGCTGGCCGAGAGCGGAATCGAGATCCTGGAGATCCCGCTGAAGCCCTGTCGACTGTGGGAGCTGACCCGGGCCCAGCAGGACTAGCGTCCGGATGACCTCGACCTGGAGTCAGGTTTGACCATGAGGTTTGCGATGAGACCTTTGTTGATGCTGCGGCTGCTTGCCTTGGGCGCCGGGCTCGTGCTTGTGGGTTGTGGATCGAGCGATGGCGGAGCCTCGTGGCCGCAGTGGCGCGGTCCTGGCGGGCTGGGTATTTCCAGCGCCGAGGAGCTGCCGGTTCATTGGGATAGCAACGGCGAAGGCATCAAGTGGAGCGCCCGGATTGATGGTACCGGCACGTCTTCACCGATCGCGGTCGGTGACCGAGTCATCTTGACCAGCGCCAAGGCCGTCGGCAATCGGGTCGAGCTTCAGGTGCACAGCTTCGACTTGAACAGCGGTGAGAGCCTTTGGCAGACGACGGTGGCGCGCAGGAAGCGGGAGAAGATGCACCGGATGAACAGCTCGGCGGGTCCGACTCCGGTGAGTGACGGGCACCACACGTTCGCTTACTTCGGATCCCATCTCGCGGCGCTGGATGCCGGAGGCAAACCGGTCTGGGTCAACGAAATAGATCCGGCCTACCTGAAGGAAGCGCGGTACGCGGCCGGGTCGTCGCTGATCCTGGCCGGTGACCTGGTGATCGTCCTTCGAGACCGTGAGCGCGTAGCCGAAGAGCTCGTCGGTTGGATCACGGCTTACGACAAGGCCACCGGTGAGCTGGTCTGGAAGAACCAGTGGGACGACAGCTGCTGCTCGTACGTTACGCCGCTGGCGATCGGCGGCGGGAGTGAATCGGAGGCTGCGGAGCTTTTTGTCGTTCTGGCGGGATACGTGGTGTCGTTCGATCCGAAGACGGGTGAAGCGCTTCGGCGCGAAGACCAGGTGATCGCCCAGCCGGTGGCGAGTCCGGTCGTGGAAGACGACCTGATTTGCGTTGCCAGCGGCGCCCACGCCCATCGCCAGGCGCGTTGCTGGGAGGTGGTCGAAGAGGGGGGCAAGACCAGCTGGAAACTGCTCTGGGAGATCTCGAAGTGGGTGCCCGACACCTCGTCTCCGATCCTGCTGAACGGGCGGCTCTATCTTCTGACCGAGAAGGGGATTCTGCGGTGTCTCGACGCACGGACCGGCAAGATGCTCTGGCAGAAACGCCTCGAACGATCGGGCTATCGCGCCTCCCTCCTGGCGGGTGCCGGCAAGCTCTACGCCACCGGCGAAACCGGCGCGGTATCGGTGATCTCTCTCGATGATGGACAGACCATTGCGGTCAACTACCTGCCTGAGGCACGCTACGTGGCTTCGCCGGCGGTCGCCGGAGAATGCCTCCTGATCAGAAGTGCGAGCGAGCTGCACTGCGTTAACGGAACCGACGGACCATCCCAATCGGAAGCGGCCTGACGACAGTCTGGGAGAGCCTTAGATGAGATTTGCATGCAGACATTCGGAGCGAGGGAAAGCCCTGGGATCGGTGCTGCTTCTGGCGACGGCTTTGGCTTGCGCCGAGCCCGATCGAGAAGCGGGTCCCTGGCCGCAGTGGCGAGGCGTCGAGGGGCGCGGGATTTCGAACGAGACCGACCTGCCGGTCTCCTGGACCGAAGATGACGGAATTCGGTGGGCCACGGAGCTGCCGGGTCAGGGTATTTCGTCACCGATTGTCGGTCCCGGTACCGTCTACCTCACGGCGGACGAGGGCGAAGGGAGCGAGCGCCAGCTGTCTTTGCTGGCCCTCGAGCTCGACAGCGGCGAGATTCGTTGGAAGGCGGAGATCCTCCAACGTCCGGAAGAGAAGCTCCACCGGCTGAATCGTGCCGCAGCCGCCACGCCGGCGACCGACGGCAGAGCGGTATACGTCTACCTGGGCTCTCATCTGGCGGCGGTGGATCTGAGCGGCAAGGTGCTCTGGCTTCGGGAGATCGACGCCGATTACCTCGAACACTCCCGCTACGGCACCGGCTCATCTCTCGTCCTGACCGAGGACGACGTCATCGTCTTCCAGGATCTCGAGCTGTGGGAGGACGGCGCCGGCTGGATTGCGGCATTCGACAAGAAAGACGGTGAACGGCGGTGGATCACCCAGTGGGACAACTCGTGTTGTTCCTACACGACGCCGATCAAGGTCGACTTCGCCGGCGAGACCGAGATCGTGGTGGCTCACGCCCGCAAGATCATCTCCTATAGTGCGAAGACCGGTGAACGAATCTGGCAGAGGGACCAGACCGTCAACCAGCCGGTGGCGAGCCCCGTGGCGGAAGGAGATCTGCTCTGTGCGGCAACCGGGGCACACAACGTGCGTGAGATGGGTTGCTGGCGCCTGTTGTTCAAGAATGACAAGCGACGGGTGAAGGCGCTCTGGAAAGACAACAAAATGGTGCCGGCGACGGCGTCGCCACTTCTCTACAACGGGCTCTTCTTCACGGTTCACGAGAAAGGCTTCGTCGGCTGCTACAACCCGGAGACCGGCAACAGGCTCTGGCGAACACGCCTCCCGCAGGGTCCCTACCACGCATCTCCGGTCGCCGGTGACGGCAAGATCTATGCGATCAACCTGGCGGGAGGCGTGTCTGTGTTTTCGGCGACCAACAGCTTCGAGCTGCTGGGCCATGGCCAGCTGCCCGAAGGAGAGGTCGTGGCCTCGCCCGCGATCGCCGACGGGTGCTTGATCGTTCGGACGAGTGGGCACCTCTACTGCGTCGAGGGAGGTCAGCCCGGCGCGGCTATGACGCCTTCCTGAGTTGTCGCCTTGGTGCCGGCGGAGCCCGAGTCCGCTTCACGCAGCTTCTCCAACGACGGCTCCTCGGTGAACTCGGGAACAGCACCGACCTCGAGCCTCCAGATCGTGCGGTCCGAGTAGTACTCGAGCAGCTGCCGGTTTGAGTCGTCGCCGAGATCGTGCGCCCAGATGACCGCCTGAGAGTCGATTTCGGCGCCGTTGTATACCCATTCCAGATGAGGGTTGTGGCGATGGTGGTAGCGAACCAGGACCACGTGCCGGCCTGGCTGTTCCAGAATCCGTTCGAGAACTCGCGGTCGCATCCGGCGCAGGTAGGACGGCTCGCGTTCCGTAACGGCCGAAGAGTAGGCGGAGTGAGCTGCCGAGAGCGAAACCAGGAGCACGCCCAGGTAGCTCAGGTAGCGTAGGCGCCCGAGCCGTGTCAGCTCGAAAAGACCGGCGACTACAAGCAGAACCAGCGCCGCCAGGCCAGGAGCGGAGTAGTGGGGGAGATAGGGTACCGCCACGAGGTGAGCCCCCAACAGGAGTAACAGGGTGAAGCCGGCCACCGGGCCGGCCAGTCTCCGAAAGGCGAACGGCGCGAGCAGCAGGCCTCCCAGGAGAAAGTTGGGCAAGACCGAGGCCCTGGCGTAGCGCCAGTTGCGCGCGACCCGCCGGTGGTCGAAGCCGGGAGGGTTCTTCTTCGCGAAGTGACCTCGAGCCACATCCTTGCGATAGCTGTTCCAGACCCAGATTTCCTTGTGTTTCCACTTGGGTAGCTTCTGCCAGGCGAACAGCGACATGGTGGGGTACTCGGCGTGGTGCTTGGAGTAAGGCATCATCATCGGGTCTCCGGTCAGGCGCGCGTTATAGACGCCTGTCCATGCCGTCAGTGCCAGCAGGGTCCCGAGCAACGGGACCATCGAGCGCAGCACCGGTCCCTTCGGCTCCTTCGCGAGTCGGAGCAGAAAGAATGTGGCCAGGACCAGAAGCGGAACGATCGCGACGACCAGCCCCTCGTAGGGCCGCGAGTTGGCCAGCACGGCCAGGCCCAGGCCCATCCAGGCACCGTCCATGGGCCGCCAGGCGTCGACGAAGCGCTTGAAGCCCCCGAAGAGCAGCGCGCCGCCGATGCCGGCCACCGCGCCACCCCAGTAGGTTTGCGCCCATTCGTGTCCGAAGCCGAACCCCAAGAGCACCAGGCAACCTCCGAACAGCGCCCATCGCCTCGGCACGAAGGCGGCCAGCATCCAGGCCATCGACAGACCCAACGCGCCGATGCTCAGCCAGAGGCCGATGGCTGGGTGCCCCAGTACAAAGCCGATCGCGAGAGCCACTCCCTGCCCGGGCGGATACTTCGAGGCGTAGACGGGATCGTGGATCAGGAAGAACGACTGAAAGTGCTTCCAGAGGGGGTGGTGAGGCATGGCCAGGTGAAACTTCGAGAAAGTCTCGCCCTGAAGGAGGTAGCAGAGCTCGTCCGGAACGTCGGGCTCGGGCCAGCCCCTTACGACCCCGATCGTGGCGCACAGCCCGAATGCCGCCAGCCCCAGGCCGATCAGTGCCCAGCGCCATGTCCTGTCGGGTATCTCGGTCTTGGTCACTTCGGGAAAACGGGGAGTGACTCAGGAATGGGGCTGTTCTTCGAGCGAGGAGACTCTGGTGATCGAACCGATCATCAGCAACGCACCGCCCACCTGGATGGGAGAAAGCACGGAACCGTTGACGAAGTAATCGAACGTAACGGCGGAGAGTGGCAAACACAGCTCGCAGACCGCGGCGATTCGAGCAGGCACTCGCTGAAGGCCGAAGTAGAAGAGGAAGATCGCACCGCTTCCGGTCGTGACCGCGATGATGGAGATCGTCATCCAGTTTCCGGGAGTGACCCCGCCGAAGGGGAAGCCCGTGCCGGTAACCACGAGCAGCACCGCGGTGAGGGCCGTGGTAAGCCCGTAGCGGGCGAACGTGGCATCGCCGAAATCAAGCGAAGCCAGGAGCTTCTTTCCGAACACCGTTGCCGCGCCGAACGACGCCGCGGCCAGCAGCGCCGTTCCCGCGGCTTCGGTGGTTCGTGCACCCGACGAGAAGTCCGGCAGGCGCCAGCCGAAAGTCAACAGGTAACCGCCGAGAACGGCGAGGGCGGCCCCGGCCAGAAATCCTCTGGTCAGCCTTTCCCGCAGCAGGATTGCCGCGAGGCCGACGGCGAAGACTGGCTGAAACTTCTGCAGCAGGACCACGACGCTGAGCTGGTTGAAGTCGACAAGAAAAAGCGCCCGTACGATCGCCAGGGTTCCGAGCACCCCCCCGGTCACCGCCACCGCGACGAGAGTGACCCATTGACCCCCGTCCAGGCGACGGAGCCGCAGGTACGATTTGGCCAGCACCGGTTGCATGAGCAGAAACGGCACCGCGTGCAACAGAAAAACAACCAGAAGCACGGGCAGGTTGTAGAGCCGGGGCGTCAGGACGACGCCGTCGAGCCCCCACAGAGCCGCGGCCGCGCAGATGGCAAGAGCGCCCAGTCGCCGCGGGCTCATACCGTGACCGCCCCCGTCGCGCGCACCGCGAGCAGGTCGAGTCGGCCGAAGACCGTCGCAGGGCCGTCGTTCGAGTTGCCGAAGCTCATGATCTCGAGAGGGCGTTCGGTGCCGGGCTCCAGCGCGACGGCCAGGATGTGGTCTTCCGTGGGGCGAAAGAGCTCGAATTGCCAGGCCCCGGCAGAGGTCTGCTCGTCCGCGGCGGGCCTGAAGGCCAGTCCGACCTCACCGGAGAAGGCGAAACGGGCGCCGAACAGCCGAAACGGAATGCCGGATCCGCGCGCTTTGTAGTAGGCCTCTTTGAGGGTCCAGTACGAGAAAAATCGTTCACGCAACTCGGTGCCGGACCGTTGAGCCAGATCCTGAAACTCGTCGGGCGCGAAGCTGTGTTCGGCGATTCGAAGGGGCCTGAGAGGGCGCTCGATTTCTTCGACGTCCACACCGCAGTCGGCGGTCGCGGTGACGATACATGCCGCCAGCCCGCGAGTGTGGGTGAGGTTGAAGCGCAGTCTCGGAACCGGTTCCGGGCCGGTGAGCTCGGGGCGGCCGAAGCGGCCGGCGCTGAAGGTCCAGGCGGACGGTTCGAGCTCGGCGTAGTGGGAAAGCACGGCTCGGACGAGGGCACGACCGGCTAGATAGTTTTGTTGCGCGGCGGGATGCCTTAGGGTTTGCGCTCGGGCCAGCTCTTCGGGAGTCAGCAGCGCGTTGGTCGCTTCCCGGGTCCAGACGTCCAGTTCGGAGATCCAGAGATGGGCTTGGCTCGAGAGCCGCGCGCGCAACTCGTCGGGACATTCGCCTATACTGTTTCGGATCAAGGTTTCTTCCTGACTGGCTGTTGTTCGTGGGGTATGGCGTCGTAGAAAACTACTACCGGAGGGAAATCTTCGAGTTCTTCCGGGGTTACCGGAATCCGTTCTACTCGGTTTCCTTCGCGCTGGAGTTTAGCCGTCTCAAGGCCTTTTTGGATGAGCGCGGCTTCAAAACCTACCTCAACCTCTGCTACTTCTTCACCCGGGCCATGCAGCCGCTCGAGGACTTCCGCTATCGTCTCAAGGACGGCGACATCGTCCTCTACGACTCGATTCACCCGGGGATCACGGTGCCGGCGGCCGGTGGTCTATTCGGCTTCGCCCACCTCGAGTACACGCCCGACGTCGAGCGCTTCAACGCCGAAGCCGTGCTTCCGGATCCGGATCAACCGCCGAACCTGACCAAGGAAGACTCTGACAATTACATCTTCTTTACCGCGATCCCGGGAGTTCCGTTTCGGACGTTTACCCATGCCACCGACGATCCCACCGATGCGGCACCGCGAGTTGCATTCGGCAAGCCCTACGAAGAGCGCGGCGAGCTCTGGGTGCCGGTCGGCATCCAGATCAATCATGCTTTCATCGATGGCCGAGCCCTGGGCGAGCTCTACGAGAGTGCGGTCGAATGCTTCCAGAATCCAGAATGAAGAGCCGGAGGGAGAATCCGAATGAGTGACGACGTCTATACTTCGAGGGTCCGCATCGAGCGCATCCGTGGGCCGCTTCGTCGCGCTTTCCTGCCGGCCGAAGATGAGCCGGTGATGTTCGGCGTTCATTCGGAGATCGCGGCGCACTACGGCGTCGGGCCCGAGGACTTTCCCGCGACTGCGACCACGCTCGACTATGTCGTGGCCGCCGCCGGCGGCTGACTGACCGGTACCTTTGCCGGAGCGCTGGAAGCGCGCGGCCCGCGATTGGAGGAGGGCGACCTGGTCTCGGAGGTCCGGGGAACGGTGGCCAAGAATGGCAAGGTTCTGGTGATCCGCCGCATTGACGTCACCTATCACCTGAAGCTGGGCGAAGAGCACCGCGCCGCCGCCACGCGTGTGCTCGAGTTTCACGCCGACTTCTGCCCGGTGGCGAGAACCCTCAAGGACTGCGTGGAGATCGAGACCGAGCTCGAGTTCGTGTAGCGGGGAGCGGAAGCGGTGTCGGCCTTGCCACCGCTCGAGCCTTTCGGTTTGTGCGATCCAGCGGGCTCTTGGAGGGGTCGTCTCGGGCGATTTGCGCGTCTCCTCGCTGCGGCCTACTAATAGGAGCCGTGTTGCCGAGCGACCCGCTGCGGTGCGGGCAAATCGCTGCTCCTCGCCTCCCCCTCAATTCGCCACGCTGGATGCTCGCACCGCCTCAAACGGCTTCGCGTCGGCAAGGCCGACACCGCTTCTTGCTCGAAGATGTGCCGCGGACGCGCTGAGGCCAGCCGATTCGGCAGGCAGCCGGCCAGGGGGCTCGCCGCAAGCGCACCGGAGATCGAGTCGGAGGTCTCTGACGGTTTGCGCGTAGCGGCGCGCAGGCGAGGGCCTGGCATCGGCAGGCTGAGAAGCCCGAGGCGGCCCCGGGCTGGATGCACTGTCGATCGGCGCCGAAGCGCGGCCCAGAGGCTTCCGACACGCGGGCCGAATCAGTCTCGGTCTTGGCGCTCGGAGTTCTCGATTTGATCCAGATCCTCGAACGGCGCCGAAGATTCAAACTCCACCTCGAGGAGGTCGTCTTCGTAGTCCGGAAACAGCTGCCGTGCCCCACGGTCGCCGCGGATGCCTTGGATCTCGGCGAACAGGCTCCGATCGATCAGCACCGGCGCACGGCGCTTGCCCCCACAAGTGGGAACCACGATGGCCGCGGCGGAGGCGCCGTAGGCCTCGGGCAGACGGTCGATGACTCCGGCGTCGAGATGGGGAAGGTCGCACGGAATGAACATCGCCGCCTTGGCTTCGGGCTCGACTCGGCAGAGTCCAGCCTTGACCGAGGTGGACTGGCCGTCGGCGAAAGCCGGATTGTGAACCACCTCGACCGCGAGACCCGCGAGGACCGCTCCGACTTCGGCTGCGGAGTGGCCGCTGACAACCAGGATCTGGTGGAGCTTGGAAGCCAGCGCGGCGCGAGCCGTCCGATGGACCAGGCTCTGGCCGCCGATCTGGTGAAGCTGCTTGGGCACAGGACCGCCGAAGCGGCTCGAGCGTCCGGCGGCCAGCAAGATGCCGGTCACCCGGGGGGTGGCATCGGTGTCAGCCGCGGCCATGGCGGACCGCGCTCATCTCGGCGATGATCGAAAGCGCGATCTCCTCGGCCTTGCGACCTCCGAGATCGAGGCCGATCGGGTTGCGGATCCGAGCGATGTCGCTGGTCGAGAAGCCTGCCTCTGCCAGTGCCGCCACCCTTTTCGCGTGGGTTTTCTTCGAGCCCAGAGCGCCTATGTAGCGGGCCGGGCTCCGCAGGGCGACCTCGATCGCCGGCAAATCGATCTTGAGATCGTGCGCCAGGAGAGCGAAGTAGGTGTTGTCGGTTATCGAGATCTTCGCGAGTGCTTCGGCCGGCCAGTCGATCAGAAGCTCGTCGGCTGCAGCGAAGCGCTCGCGAGTCGCGAAGGCGGTTCGCGGATCGATCACCACCGTGCGGTAGCCGAGCCGTTTGCCGAACGCGACTAGGTGAATCGCGACATGAACCGCGCCGATCACGAGGATCTGCGGTGGCGGCGGGTAGACCTCGAAAAAGACATCGTGAACCTCGCCGTCGATCGAGATCGACTCGCGGCCGGAACGCATCTCGGCCAGGTAGCTCGAAGCCGAGGTCGCCACCGTCGCCGCAAGATCCTCCGATTCGAAGCCGCCCGCGATCACCGTACCGTTCCGGTCGAGAAGAGCCTGACCGTCGAGCGGGCCGGCGAGAACGGTGACAGCCGCCACCGTCTGATGGGCGTCGAGCCGCCGCTCTAGTTCTTCGAGGATGGTTTGCTTCAAGGCCCTAACCGATCCGTTCGATAAAGACCTCGAGGGTGCCACCGCAGGAGAGCCCCACGCTCCAGGCCAGGTCGTCGGACACACCGTACTCGACCAGTGCCGGCTCGCCCGACGCGATCACGGCGAGGGCCTGCGCGACGACCGCCCCTTCGACGCAGCCGCCGGAAACCGAGCCCGCCATCTCACCGTCCGCCGACACCGCCATCTTGGAGCCCAAAGGGCGCGGCGACGACCCCCAGGCCTTGACCACCGTGGCCAGCGCGACCGACTTGCCCTGGCTCTGCCAGGTCCGGAGGTCAGGAAGGATGTCGCGCATCGTCGACCTGCGGCGCCTCAGCTCGCCCGATCGCGCGCTCTCTTGAGCGCCCGCTTACCGTAGGCGGTCGCCAGGGCCGTTCGGTACTCGCCCGAGGCGTGAAGATCGCTCAACGGCTGAGGCACCGACAACCGCGAATCGACGGCCGCCTCGATGGCGTCGTCACCGACTCCGGCAGCGACCAGGGCTCGGGCAACGTCCAGAGCCGCAAGCGGCGTGGCGGTGACGCCGTTGAATACCAGGCTCGCCGAAGTACAGGCATCGCCTTCGACGGTCATGACGGCGGCAGCCCCGCAGACCGCGTAGCCGGAGGCGGGGTGCTCGACCTTGAGATAGGCTGAGCCGGTGCCCTCACCCAGCCTGGGCACCTCGATCTCGGTCACGATCTCGTTCTCGGCCATGCTGGTGGTGAGCAGATCGACGAAGAAGTCCGCGGCCGCGACCGACCGATCGCCGCCCTGACTGCGCAAATGAATCTTGGCTCCGAGCGCGACCAGCACGGCCGGAAGGTCGGACGCCGGGTCGGCGTGCGCGATGTTGCCGCCTATGGTGCCCTTGTTGCGAACCTGTGGGTCGGCGATCTTGGAGGCGGCTTCCGCGAGAATCGGACAGCCCGAACGGACTTCCGCGGAGCCGGCGATCTCCGCGTGCGTGGTGAGCGAGCCGATAGAGAGCGAGTCGCCGTTCAGGGTCACGCCCTTGAACTCGTCGAGGCGTCCGATGTCGATCAAGACGCCCGGCTGCGCCAGGCGCAGCTTCATCATCGGAATCAGGCTGTGGCCTCCGGCCAGAAACTTGGCCCCGGGGTTCTGATCGAGCAGGTCGAGAGCTTCCTGTGCGGACGACGCGCGGTGGTATTGAAACTCTGCTGGGTACATCAGGCGCCCCCTCCCTGGAGGGTTCTCCAGATCTTCTCCGGGGTGAACGGCATGTCGATAGGTGCGGCGCCGACGCTTCTGAGCGCGTCACCGACGGCGTTCGCCACCGCCGCCGGAGCCGCGATGGCGCCGGCCTCGCCGATGCCCTTGACGCCCAGCGGGTTGTGCGGGCACGGCGTCACCGTGTAATCGAGCTCGTAGGGGACCAGGTGATGGGCCCGCGGCAGGGCGTAGTCGAGAAGCGTTCCGGAAACCAGTTGCCCCGACTCGTCGTAAGCGGCTTCTTCCCAGAGCGCCTGGCCCAGACCGTGGGCAATGCCGCCGTGGACCTGACCTTCGACGATCATCGGGTTGATCTGGTTGCCGCAGTCGTCGACGCCGATATAACGCAGGAGGTCGATCTCGCCGGTTTCCCGGTCGATCTCGACCACCGCGATGTGTGTTCCAAAGGGATAGGTGAAGTTGGCCGGGTCGTAGAAGCTGGTTTCCTCGAGTCCCGGCTCGATGTCTTCGGGCAGGTTGTGGGCGAGATAGGCGTTGAGCACGACGTCCCCCCATGCCTTGGAGTGCCCGGGCGAGCCCTTGACCTTGAACTCACCGCCCTCGAACTCGATGTCGTCCGGCGAGGCCTCGAGAAGGTGGGCGGCGATTCTCTTGCCCTTGGCGATGACCTTGTCCAGCGATTTGACGATCGCGGAGCCACCGACCGCCGCCGAGCGCGAGCCATAGGTGCCCATGCCGAACTGCACCTCTTCGGTGTCGCCGTGGATCACGTCGATCTGGTCGACGTCGATTCCGAGCCGATCGGCGACGATCTGCGAGAAGGTGGTCGCGTGCCCCTGCCCGTGGGCGCACGAGCCGGTGTAGACGGTAACGCTGCCCGAGGGATGCACCCTGACCTTGGCGCTTTCCCACAATCCCGCCTGGGCGCCGAGCGAGCCCACCACCGCCGAGGGCGCGATGCCGCAGGCCTCGATGTAGGACGAAAGCCCGACGCCGAGGATCTTTGCTTTACCGCTCTGGTCGTCAAGCCGCTTGGCTTGTTCTGCCCGCAGGTCATCGTAGCCCGCCGCCTCGAGGGCCTTCTCCAGGGCCTGTGGATAGTCACCGCTGTCGTACGCCAGCGCGACCTGGGTCTGGTACGGGAAGGCATCCGGCTGGATGAAGTTCCGGCGGCGGAATTCGGCCGGGTCGAGCCCGACCGCCGCCGCGCCGGCATCCATCAGCCGCTCGACGGCATAGGTCGCCTCCGGCCGCCCGGCACCGCGAACCGCATCGACCGGTGCCGTGTTGGTGAAGGTACCGAGAACGTGAACGTGAATCGCCGGGATGTCGTACTGGCCGGAGAAAAGAGTTCCATAGAGATAGGTCGGCACCGCCGGCGCAAAAGTCGAGAGGTACGCTCCCATCGCGGCGTGGGTATCGATGCGAAGGCCAACGATCTTGCCGTCGGAGTCGATCGCGATTCCGGCGGTCGACCAGTGGTCACGGCCATGAGCGTCGGTCATGTTGGTCTCGGACCGCGTTGCCGTCCATTTGACGGGCCGCCCGGTCTGCATGGCGCACCAGGCGGTGATTGCCTCGTCGGCGTAGTGGTGGATCTTGGAGCCGAAGCCGCCACCGACCTCGGGAGCGATGACCCGGATCTTGTGCTCGGGAAGGCCGAGGGAGGCGATGGTCATAAGCAGCCGATGCACGTGGGGATTCTGGGATGTCATGGTCAGGGTGAGCTTGCCGTTCTCGGCGTCCCACTGGGCCAGGGCCGCCCGCGGCTCGATGGCGTGGGGCAGCGTGCGGTTGTTGCGCAGCGTCACGGTCGCGGTCGTGGCCGCTGCCGCGAACGCCGCATCCGTGGCTTCCTTGTCGCCCACTTCCCAGTCGAAGGCGACGTTGCTGGGGGCCTCGTCGTAGAGCAGGGGTGCTCCATCGGCCGCCGCGGCCTTCGGGTCGACCACCGCCGGTAGCGGTTCGTAGTCGACTTCGATCAGGCCGGCGGCGTCGTGGCCGGCCGGCGCACTCTCGGCGACGACAACCGCCACGGGGTGGCCGACGTAGCGCACCCGATCGGTGGCAAACAGCGTGTGGACCGGGGTCTTGAGATCGGGGAGCAGCCAGGCGGTCGGTATGACTCCCGGCGTGCCGCTGGCCTCGAGTTCCGCGGCGGTGTAGATTGCCACAACGCCCACTGCTTGCGCAGCAGCCGAGGTATCGGTCCGATTGACTCTGGCGTGGCCGAAGGGGCTGCGCACGATCACGGCATGGAGCGTTCCCGGTATCGAGAAGTCGTCGGTGTACTTGCCCTTGCCGGTGATCAGGGCGGGATCCTCGCGTCGCTTGATCGAGGTTCCGAGCACGCTCATGATGCGCCCCCGGCCTTGGCCGCGGCAGCCACCGCCTTGACGATGTTCTGATATCCCGTACAGCGGCACAGGTTGCCCTTGAGACCCTCGCGGATATCGCGCTCGCTCGCTTGCGGGTTGTTTTCGACCAGTTTGGTTGCGGCCATGATCATCCCCGGCGTGCAGTAGCCGCACTGCAGGCCGTGCTCGTCCCAGAATGCCTGTTGCATTGGGTGGAGGTTGCCGTTCTCGGCCAGTCCCTCGATGGTCGTGATCTTGGCGCCGTCTGCCTGAACCGCCAGCTGCGTACAGGATTTGACCGCCAGCCCGTCCATGTGGACCGTGCAGGCGCCGCACAGGCTGGTCTCACAGCCGACATTGGTACCGGTAAGGCTCAGCTCCTCGCGCAGGAAATGCACCAACAGAGTGCGAGCGTCGACTTGTCTTTCGTAAAGCGTGCCGTTGATCTCAACCGAGATGTTGACCCCCATGGGCAGATCTCCTTTCGGGCCCGAGGGGCCTAACCGCTGCAAGCTCGTGTGAGCAGAATGACGACGATTGTATAAGCGACCACCGCGATACTGATGGCCCAGGGTCGTGCGGACGGCGGAATCAGCTCGCCCATGAGCCCCTTGGCGAAGGTATAGGCGAACTTGGCCTGGCTCGGGGGCGCGGGTGCGGCCGGGGCGGCCTCCCGGGCCGGCGCGGAACCGGTCGTCTCTCCAGCAGTCGGTTCCTCGGGCGCCGCCGAAGCGGCGTCCTGTTTGGTCACGACTTTGACCTGTGCCGGCTGCGGGAACTGGCGCTCGATGCCTTCCAAGGTCTGGCGCGCCATGACCTTCGCCGAGCTGTGGAGGAGACGCTGGCCGACTCCCGCGATCCGGCCCCCGACCCTGGCGTCCAGATCGTAGTGGAGCTTTGTGCCGCCGCCGGATTCTTCGAGCACCAGGAGACCGTCGCCGTCGACGAAGCCGGCGGCCCCCATGCCGTTGAGGCTGAAGCGGTAGCTGGATGGGCGCTGGAGATCGCTGAGCTTCAAGGTCCCTTGAAAGTCGCCCTGTACCGGTCCGACCTTGATCTCGAGAGCCCCTTCGTACTCGTTCTCACCGATGGTGTCGAGTCTCTGAAACCCGGGCAGGCTGGACGAGAGTACCTTGGGATCGAGAACGGCCTCCCAGACCTTCTCTCGCGGCACCTGAAATGAGTACTCGCCTTGGATCTTCACGACTTGTCGGGTATTTTACAGCCGCGGGCGCGGGCGCGGAAATCAGTCCATATCGCGGACCGAAAAGTCGGTCACCAGGCCGAGGTGGTCGGAAGCCAGTTCCGAATCCCGGCGGTTGAGGCCGAGCTTCTTGCGCGCCTTGCTCGGCATCGAGCCGGTGTCCACGACGAACCCCTTCTCCAGCGTCAGGGCGTCGCCGGTGAAGATAACGAGATCGAGGCGCCCGGGCGCGAAGCTCGAACCGGCTTGTCTCCAGGTATAGGCCATGCGTCGGTGGGTGTGGCGAAGCGGCGGGTCGAGGAGCGACCCCTCGCCGCGGCCGGGCGCGAAGTCGGCACCCTTGGAGGAACCGACGAAGACCCCATCGCGGATGCTCTCGAGCTGACGGCGAAAGCCGACCAGGTTGTAATCACCGGCGAAAACGGCCGCGTCCCCGTCACCGATGGCGAACGAGAAACTACCCTGCAGGAGGTCGCGCCAGGCCGCCGCGAGGTTGTCGAACTCCGCGTCCCGACCGTCCTCGTTATCGCAGCAGGGCGGATGCATGTTGAAGAGCACAAGGTCTCTTTCTTGGGGCAGGTCGATGTGAGTCAACAGGTTGTCGTCGATCGGTGCCCAATTCAGGATCGGGAATTTGCTCACGGTGACGCAGTCGAACTGCTGTCGGGCATGCCAAGCGATATCACCCTCGGGGGAGAGCACGCTTTCGACGAAGTCGCGAGCCTGTTCGGCGTTCCAGGTAGTCAACTCTTGAAAGGCCACGATGTCCGGTTGGACCGCTTCGAGCAGCCGGCGGTAGACGTCCGGCCTGATGGCCGGCGTCGATGCCTCGACGTTCATGCTCAGGATCCGGACGACTCCACTTGCCGGAGCCCGCCCGAAATCGATCGCCTCGGGAGGCGCCACCGCGTTCTTGACGAGTTTGTATTTGACTGCGCCCCCATTGGGCAACCGGTCGCCTCCCGCGACGTCGCGCAAGACCAGTTTGATTCGCTTGCGCTTCGCCTTGGGTGCGCGCGCGCTTCCGGGCCTGAGACTCTCGGGCAGCTCGACGCGGATCTCGAACTCGTCCGAGGAATGGGTGGGAAGACCCATCACGACACCGGTCCCGGGTGCCACGCTCTCCTGATTCCCGGCTCCGTCGTAGCGAAGCACCGAGCGAAGCCCGAAGCGGATCTCGAGGTCGGCCCCCAGGTTTTCGACAGGAAACCCGGTCGACTTCTTCCGGTCGAGATCGAGATAGAGGCGCAGATCGTTGCCGATGTCGCCCGAGGGCGGGTTCTGGAGAATGGTCTCGCGACCGACCTCGAGCCTGAGGTAAAGCGCTTCGCCGTCATCGCCGACCCAGAGCCGGCCGAGGTCCAGCCCGCTGGCCGCGCCATCTCCCGATGGATCGTTCTTGGCGAGCTTGGCGCCGTCCCATTCGTCGAAGATGCCGTCAGGGACCGCCTCGATGGCCTTGGGCCAGGCCGGGACGCTCACGAAGATCGCCATTCCGGCGGCGGCCAGGATAGGGACTAGCCTCATCTCGCTCCTGCCTACTCCCCGATTCGATTGCCGTCCGCGTCGAGCAGCTCGATCTGCGCGATGCCGAGCTCACGAATGCCGTCCTCGATCTCCGAACGATCCCCGACGATTACCCACACCACGTCGTCCGGGTGCAGTACCGATTTTGCGGCGTTGGCCACAGCCGCCTGTGACAGGCCTCGAACCTTGCCCGCGTAGCTGTCGAAATGATCGTCGGAATACCCGAATCGCACCAGCTCGGAGAGCGAGCCGGCAACATCGGCGACCGTTTCCCACTGACCGGGAAGGGTCAGCGTGCGGCTGTCTTTGGCCCGCGCGACTTCTTCTTCGGTGGCCGGTTTGTCGCCGATCAGGCCGGCAAGCTCCTTTGTCAGTTCCTGAATCGATTCCTTGGTCTTGTCGGTTTGCACCGGCGCGAAAGCGAGAAAGATACGCTGTCCGCGCGCTCCGGGGATGAAAGTGCCGGCACCGTAGGACCATCCTTTGTCCTCGCGCAGGTTCATGTTGACGCGCGAGGTGAAGTCGCCACCCAGAACGGTGTTCATGGTTTCGATGGCAACCTCGTCGGGATTGGCTTTGGGCGGTGCCAGGTGCCCGGCCAGTAGAACCGACTGCTCGGAGCCGGGCCGGTCGATCAAATAGATCGACTGACCTTTCCTGATCGCAACCTCGGATAGATCCTTGGTCGGGACTTCGCCAGTTTTCCACTTCTTGAATCGCTTCTCGATCATCGGCACAATCTCGTCCATCGTCGTGTCGCCGACGACCACCAGGGTGGCGTTGTTGGGCTTGAACAGAGAGCCGTGAAAACCGGTCAGGGTCGTCCGCGAGATCGAGGCCACCGATTCTTCAGTGCCGGAACCGGTGAACGGCGTCGCGTAGGCATGACCCTCGCCGAAGAGAAGCCCAGGAAACACGCGCAGGGCCATCTGGATCGGCGTCTTCTTCTCGCGCTGGATGCGGGCGAGCTGTTGCTGCTTCAGACGGGCGAACTCGGTCTCGGGAAAGGCCGGGTTGAGCACTACGTCGGCAAAGAGATCGAGTGATTCGGCGAGGTTTGCTTTGAGCGCCGAGAGCTGCACGGCCGAGAGATCCAGGTTCGAAGAGGTCGAGAGCTCGGCTCCGAGCATCGCCAGCTCGTCCGAGATCTCCAGTGCCGAACGCGATGCGGTGCCTTCGTCGAGAACGTCCATGGCGAGGCGGGCGGTGCCCGGCACAGCATGCTGATCCGAGGCATAGCCGGCGTCGACGAGCAGCCGAAACTCGACCAGCGGCGCCGCGTGGCGCTCGGCCAGAATGATCTCCAGGCCGTTGTCGAGCGCCGTCCGCTGAATGTCGGGGAAGTCCGCGGCCGGGGCCTCACCCGTGTCCGGCAGGGCCGAACGGTCGGCGCCGGTCTCGGCGACCTGGTAGTCGTCGAACGGATGGACTTCGACTGCGAGCTGGCCCGCCGAAAGCCAGTCGGCCGCGGCTGTGCGCACGTCGCCGACGGTCGCGGTCTTCATCCACTCGAGACGCTGTTTGTAGAACCCGGGGTCGCCGCCGTAGACCCGATGCCGAGCAAGGAGGTCGGACTTGCCGCCGAAGCCACCCACACCTTCGATGTTGCGAACGAATTCGGCGAACTGCTGCGTCTTGACGCGCTCGAGCTCGGCCTCGGTCGGCCCCTCTTCGATGAAGCGCCGGATCTCCTCGTCGACGGCCTTCTCCACAGCCGCCAGGTCACCACCGGGTTGCGCCGTGGCGTAGATTCGGAACTGCCCCGAGATCTCGAAAGGCCAGACGAAGGAGACGACGTCGGTGGCTATCTGGTCGTCGTATACGAGGCGCTTGAAGAGCCGAGAGTTCTTGCCTTCGGTCAGGATGCTGGAGACGAGACCGAGGTGCTCGTTTTCTGGCGTGCCCCACTGGGGCACGTTCCACTGCTTGTAGATGCGAGCCTGGGCAACGCGGTCCTGGAGCGCAATGCGCTGATCAGCGCTGCGCTTGGCGATCCACGCCTCCTGCTTGGTAACCGGAGGTCCGGAGGGAATGTCACCGAAGTAGAGACTGGCCTTCTGCTTGGCGGTCTCGACGTCGATGTCTCCGGCCAGAACCAGCACCGCGTTGGCGGCGCCGTAGTAGGTCTTGAACCACTCCTGGACGTCCTCGAGAGAAGCCGCTTTCAGGTCCTCCATCGAACCGATGGTCGACCAGGAGTAGGGGTGTGCGGCGGGGTAGGCCGCGGGCGGTATGAGCACGCGAACCTCGCCATAGGGCTGGTTCAAGCCCTGTCGCTTCTCGTTCTGAACCACGCCGCGCTGCTCGTCCAGGCGTTCTTGGTCTATGGCGCCGAGCAAGTGTCCCATGCGATCGGACTCCATCCAGAGTGTCAGATCGAGGGCGTTGGTCGGCACATTCTGGAAGTAGTTCGTTCGATCGAACCAGGTCGTGCCGTTGAGCTCGGTGGCGCCGATGCGCTCCATGATCTTGAAGTAGTCGAAGTTGTAGTTCTCCGAGCCGTTGAACATCAGATGCTCGAACAGGTGAGCGAAGCCGGTCTTGCCGGGTTTTTCGTTCTTGGAGCCGACGTGGTACCAGATGTTGACCGCCACGATCGGCGCCTTGTGGTCCTCGTGAACGATGACGGTCATGCCGTTGTCGAGAGTGAACGATTCGTAGGGCACGTCGGGGATCTCGAAGTCGGCCGCAGGCGCCATGGTGCCGCTCAAGCTCAGAGCGGCCACGGTCAGTAGTCCCAGTAATCTGCGCATATCGAGAGTCTCCTTTGGATGAAAGGGGCGCCGGGAACCGGCGCAGCCGGCGAACGCCGAGAGGTTCGAGTATAGCGGGGCATGTTGTGCTCGGTTCTGGATTTGATACGCAAGAGGACCCGGAGTGTTCTCGGGCATCGGGGACACGATTCCTTCGTGTCCCCTACCGACTGGTTTTCGAAGCCTCGGAGGCTCAGCGGAGTCGATCACCGCTTGCCCTCGAGCGAAGCGAAGGGTCTCGACCGAATCAGCTGCCGAATCGCCGCCGACACTTCGCTTGACGAGAGAGGATCCCGATAGACTCCCCAGCGTGAAGAACATCCGCAACTTCTGCATCATCGCGCACATCGACCACGGCAAGTCCACGCTTGCCGATCGGTTGATCCAGACCTGTGGTGGTGTCGAGGATCGCGAGTTTCGCGACCAGATCCTGGACTCGATGGACATCGAGCGCGAGCGCGGCATCACCATCAAGAGCAACACCATAACGCTCAATTACAAGGCGAAAGATGGCAACGAGTACCAGCTCAACCTGATCGACACGCCGGGCCATGTGGATTTCTCGCACGAGGTGCGCCGATCCCTGATGTCTTGCGAGGGCGCGTTGTTGGTGGTCGACGCGGCGCAGGGGGTCGAGGCACAGACCGTGGCCAATCTCTATCTCGCGCTCGAGTACGACCTCGAGATCGTGCCGGTGGTCAACAAGATTGACCTGCCCTCGGCTGACGTCGATGGCGCCCTGGAAGAGATCGAAGAAGACCTCGGCCTCGATCCGTTCGACGCCGTGCTCTGTTCGGCGAAGAAGGGCACGGGCATAGAGGACGTCCTTGAGGCGGTCGTCACCAAGCTGCCGGCGCCGAAGGGCGACGCGGACGCTCCGTTGCAGGCGCTGATTTTCGATGCCCAGTACGATCCTTACCGCGGCGTGGTTCTGCTGGTGCGAGTCAGGCAGGGCACGCTCCGAGCCGGTCAGAAGGCGCGCCTGATGCACACCGCCAAGGACTACGAGATCGAGGAAGTGGGGCTGCTGCAGCTCGAGCGGGTCAAACGCAAGAGCCTCGAAGCCGGCGATGTCGGCTATGTCATCGCAGGTATCAAAGCGGTGCGTGAGATCGCGATCGGCGACACCATCACCGACTCCGGGCGGCCTGCCGAGGAGCCGTTGCCGGGCTATAAAGAAGCCAAGCCGGTGGTCTTCTCGTCGATGTATCCGCTCTCGAGCGACGACTACCCGGACCTGATCAAGGCCCTCGACAAGCTGGTCCTCAACGATGCCGCGCTGACCTATGAGAAGGACTCGTCGGTTGCCCTGGGATTCGGCTTTCGCTGCGGATTTCTGGGTCTGCTACATCTCGAGGTCGTCCAGGAGCGATTGCAGCGCGAGTACGGCCTGTCGCTTCTGCTTTCGGCGCCCTCGGTTCGATATCGGATGGAGCTCGTAGACGGCGGCGAGGTGAGCATCGACAACCCCGCGCTTTACCCCGATCCGACCAACATTGAACAGGCCTATGAGCCCTATATCAAGGCGTCGATCCTCATGCCGGAGCGCTACATCGGGGCCGTGATGGAGCTGTGCCGCGATCGGCGCGGCGAGCACACCAGCTTCAACTATCTCGCGGTCGGCCGGGTCGAGCTGACCTCCGAGCTGCCGCTCGCGGAGGTTCTATTCGATTTCTATGATCGCCTGAAGAGCCTCACCCAGGGCTACGGCTCGTTCGACTACGAGGTGCTCGATCGCCGTCCGACGGACCTGGTCAAGGTCGACATTCTGGTCAACGAAGAGCCGGTCGACGCCCTGTCGCAGCTCGTACACCGGGACAAAGCGCGGGCTCGGGCGCTGCACTATTGCGAGAGGCTTGCCGACACCATTCCCCGGCAGCAGTTCAAGATCAAGATCCAGGGTGTCATCGGCGGCAAGATCATCGCGCGCTCGACCATCAACGCATATCGCAAGGACGTGACCGCCAAGTGCTACGGCGGCGATATCACCCGCAAGCGCAAGCTGCTCGAGAAGCAGAAGGCCGGTAAGAAGAAGATGATGGTGGTCGGCTCGGTCGAGATACCCCAGTCCGCCTTTATCGCCGTGCTCAAGTCCGACGCCGGCTCCTAGGTTGGGCTTCGGGTTTCTCGCATTCATCTGGTAGATTAAACAGAATATTTCACTCGGGCCGCACCGGTCCGAGCGGCTTCAAAGCCGTTTTTCTTCATTAGGAGGAGGTCCTTTCGATGAAACCTGACACCAGATGTGTCTTCGCCGTGGTCGCAACGGTACTGGTTCTCGCGGCAGTTCCGCAGACTGTCGTTGCCGAGCACCACGAGGAGGCGGCGCCGCAATACACGATGATCCACTACGATGACGTCGGCCCGGCCAACGCCCCGGCCTACGAAGAGAACGCCAAGGACTGGGTGGCGGCATTCAAAGAGGCCGGCATGGGCGAGGAATGGGGATGGCAGACCTATTCCGGCCCCAATTTCAGCTATGCCTTCCTCACCGACGTACCCAACTATGCCTTCATGGACATGCAGGCCGAACGGGAGAAAGTAATGGTCGAGGCCATCGGCGCCGAGAAGATCGCCGAGCTTTCCGCCGGTGGCGGCGGTTCCAGCCGGCATCGGCACGAGTTGACCAAAGACATGCCGGAATTCAGCTATACGCCCGAGGGGGGCATAGGCGAGTTTGGCTTGGTCCATCTCTCGACGCACTACGTCAAGCCCGGCATGGCCGAGCAGTTCAAAGAGCTGGTGGCCAAGGTGACCGAGGCCAGGAAGAAGGTCGGTGGCGGCCTGGCGGTGCGTGGCTCGGAGGTCCAGTTCGGCAACGGCTCCTATCAGTTCGCGACCCTCGCCAAGGACGCGGCGGAGTATTACTCGGCGACTTCGGTCGGCGCGATACTCGCAGAGGCCTATGGGCCCGAGGAGGCCAAGGCGATATTCGATCAGTGGCGCGAGTGCATCACCGACTACAAGACCGCCGACTGGCGTTTCGAACCGGAGCTCTCCTACATGCCCGGCATGGATGACGACGACGAAGAGATGACGGACGACAAGGAAGGAATGGGAGAGGAAGAGTAGGAGTCTCTTTTCTGGCAGAGTTTCCCGAGAGCGGCCGGCCTGGAGCCGGCCGCTCTTGTTCTATTCTGGTTGCGATGTCGAAGAGCCCGGGCCTCTACCTCCACATACCGTTCTGCTCCGCGATCTGTCCCTATTGCGACTTTGCGGTCACCACCGGTGGCGAGGAGAGGCGAGAGCGGTTCACACGTTCGCTGATCAAAGAGATCGCCATGGATCACGGTTCTTGGGAGACCTTCGACACGGTGTATTTCGGCGGCGGTACACCCACGGCCCTCGACGAGGAGCAGCTCGGAAGACTTCTGGAGGCGGCCCGGCGGAGCTTCGAGATCGCCGAGGATGCCGCCGTTTCGATCGAGGCCAATCCCGAGGACGTGACCGAGATTCGGGTTCGAGGCTGGGTGGGCCTCGGCGTGGGCCGACTCAGCCTGGGAGTCCAGTCCTTCGATGCCGGCGAGCTCGGTTTCCTGGGCAGACGGCACTCGCCCGGGGAGGCCCGGCGCGCCGTGGAGTACGGCCTGGCCGAAGGGTTGACGGTGTCCCTGGACCTGATCTACGGTCTTCCGGGCCGCGGCTCCAAGGCCTGGCTGGAGAACCTCGCAGCGGCGGTGGCGCTGGCGCCCGATCACCTCTCCTGCTATCAGTTGACAATCGAGCCCGGCACCCCGTTTGCCCTCCGCAGCCGACGGGGAGATTGGACCGAGCCGAGTCGCGACGCGGTGGCCGGTCTCTTCTATTCGACCCACGATTTCCTTGGCGCCGCGGGGTATCCGGCGTACGAGGTGTCGAACTTCGCCAGTGCGCCGGAGAATCGGTGCCTGCACAATCGCAAGTATTGGGAGCGGACGCCCTATCTCGGATTGGGTCCGTCGGCGCATTCGTTCGACGGCTGCCAACGCTGGTGGAATCAGCGCTCCGAAACCGCCTGGCGGCGAGAGATCGCCGCCGGCCGGAGTGCGGAAGCCGAGCGCGAAACACTGTCCCGCGATCAGCGACGGCTCGAGACCGTAATGCTGGGCCTGCGCACGCCCGGGGGCGTCGATCTCGGCTCGATCGAGGGCGTCGACGTTGCCGCGTGGCTCGACAGAAACGCCGGCGTCTTGTCCGGAATGATGGAACAGGGTTTCCTCCGCCTTGAAGGCGAGCGTCTGGTGCCGACCCTCCGGGGCATGGCCCGCGCCGACGCCCTGGCTCGTTCTATCGAGCTTTGATCGGCTTGCTAGCATGGCCTCGATGACCGGGGTCGATGACCTGACCGAAGCGCCGTCGATCGAGGCCGTCCGCGAAGCGCGCGCTCGACTCGGCGACCGCGTGCGCACCACGCCGGTCTGGCGCTGGCAGGGACGGTTTCTCGAAGCCCTGATCGGCGCCGAGACCGAGGTGTGGATCAAGCTCGAGCTTTTTCAGTTTGCCGGCACCTTCAAGCCGCGCGGTGCGCTGCTCAACATGATGGCTCTGGAACCGGAGGCGCTCGAGCGTGGCGTGACCGGGGTCTCGGCCGGCAACCACGCCATGGCCATGGGCTACGCGGCGCGGGCCCTCGGCACGTCCGCCAAGGTGGTGATGCCGGAGAACGCCAACCCGGCGCGAGTGGCGGGCTGCCGCGCCTTCGGGGCCGAGGTGGTCCTGGCGCCCGATGTTCACGCGGCACTCGACGAGACCCATCGAATCGAGAGCGAAGAAGGCCGCGCGTTCATTCATCCTTTCGAGGGCTTCTGGACCGCCACCGGGACCGCGACCGTGGGCCTCGAATGGTGCGAGCAGGCGCCGGACCTCGACGCCGTGATCGTGCCGGTCGGCGGAGGCGGACTGATCGCGGGGGTTGCGAGCGTCTTCAAGCAGATGGCTCCTGACTGCATGGTCTTCGGCGTCGAGCCGGAGGGCGCCGATACCATGCACCGCAGCTTTGCCGCCGGCTCGCCTCAGGCCATCGACAAGGTTCGGACCATTGCCGACAGCCTGGGCGCGCCCCATGCCCGCCCCTATAGCTTCTCGCTCTGCCGACGATTCGTAGACGAGCTGGTCATGATCGACGATGCCGAGATCCTCGCGGCGATGCGACTGCTATTCGACGATCTCAAGCTTGCGGTCGAGCCCGCCTGCGCTGCCGCTACCGCGGCCCTGGTCGGCCCTCTGCGAGACCGGCTGCGGGGGAAACGGGTAGGGATTCTGGCCTGCGGCTCGAACATAGACAGCGTTACCTTCTGCTCCCTCGTCGCCAGAGGCTGATCCCGCTGCGGCGGGAGCCGGTGTGGAGTTTCTTACAGCGGTGGTTACCTGCCGCGACTACGGTTGTGTTTCGGAGTGCAAGTGAACGAGCAGAAATGGAGCCTCTGATGCGATCGAAAAACTCTAGAATCTCTTGGACGGGCTTTCTGACGCTTGCGGCGCTAACGATGAGCCCGGCTGCGGCTCTCGCCGCCGACAGCGGCTTTGCGAACAACAACGGCGCCAGCGTTTTCTTCAGTGACGAGCCCAGTCTTCTGAGGAAGTTCCCGACT
>JAAENP010000113.1 GCA_024224155.1 bacterium | reverse complement strand
GCCCGACATTCAGGACGATCCGGAGGTCCCGCTCGAGCTGCTCACGGCGATGTTCGGCACCCTTTCGGGCCTGGTTCTGCTCGGCGGGCTGGTCTGCCTGGTCGGCGGTCGCTCGGCCATCCGCCTGCGCGGCTGGGCATGGGCGCTTGCCGGAGCGATCGTCGCCTTGTTCCTGGCGACTCCGGCGGGCGTCTTCGCCCTGATCCTGGTCATTATTGGCGAGAAGGCGTTCCTGGAGCGCGCGGCTCCGAGTGAGGCCTGACGGCAGAGTCTCGATGCCGCGGTTGCCAAGGGCCCGGTCTCGGTCCTAGGGGGGTCTCCCCGCGCGACCTCACGAAGGCTGCCAAGCCGTCCAGCTGCTCGCGCAGTACTCGTGCCACAGCGTCGGCCCAAGCGTCGAGGCCGCCGTCGACGCTGCCGGAGACGTTGTAGGTCAGGGTGAGTCGGGTGCCGGCGTCGACTTCCTCCAGGGTCCAGCTCATGCTGCCGGCAACGGCTTCGGCCTGGAGTGGACCCAACCCGCCGGATAGGCGCAGGAGCTTGCCCGGGTCGGCGTTCACTACGGTCAGATGGCGCACGCTTCCGCCGCTGGCAAGGGCCTCGCAAAAGCAGCCCTGCGCGCGGGCCTCGATCGAGAGGTTCGAGGAGCTGCCCGACAAGGTGTGGGCCGCGTCCCACCATTCGGAAACCTCTTCCGTGAGAGCTTGATAGACGTCCATCCGATTCGCTTCGAGGGTGGCCTCGTGTCGGATTGCGAAACCGCCTGCGCTCGAGCGCAGGACTCCGGATTCCTCGTCGGTGGCGGCCGCGGTGCCGGCGGATGCCGCCAGCGAGCAACTTGCGAGGGCAGCGAGAGCGAATCCGATTGTCGGGCGAAGCGCAGCCATATCCTCAGGAATACGCCTTGAGCCCGGGAAAGTTGCACATGCCTCTTCGAGCGGCTCCCTAGGTTTGATCCCGATCCATCCACTTGCCCACGTGGACGGGGCGGTAGCTTTCGAGAAGATCGAACATGGCACCTGGAGACTCGGCAACCTGGACGATCCCTCGATGCTCCCGTCGCAGGAAGCGCTGGTCGGTGGCGTGGTCGAGATAGGAGAGCAAGGAGTCGTAGTAGCCATTCACGTTCAGAATGCCGCAGGGCTTGGCATGGATGCCGAGCTGAGCCCAGGTGACGACCTCGGAGAGCTCTTCGAGGGTCCCCATGCCCCCGGGCATGGCGACGAAAGCGTCGGAGAGCTCGGCCATGCGCTGCTTGCGCTCGTGCATCGAGGTGACGACCTCGAGCTCGTCGAGCCCCTCATGGGCGATCTCCTTACCCATCAGCGCTCGCGGGATGACACCCACCGCGTGGCCGCCCACTGCGAGAACGGAATCGGCAACCGCCCCCATCAAGCCGACCTTGCCGCCTCCGAAGACCAGTCCGTACCCTCTCGACACCAACTCCTTCCCGAACGACGTTGCGGCGGCACGATATTCCGGCTTGGCCCCCGGGCTCGATCCGGTGAAGACACAGATGCGCTTCCGTGCTGCCGACATTCGCGGGATTATCTAACGAGTCGGGAGAGGACGCCAGGGCCCTAGAAGTCTTGCCCTCGCCAGGCAAAGAACAGGGTGCCGGCAAGACCGCAGGCGGCGGCGGTCAGGAGATTGGTGGCCGGCGAGATCTGCCAGAGGAATCCTGACGTCAGTGCGGCGGCCGAGACGACGACATCCCGGGCCAGGTAGTAGGCACCGAACATGGCGGCTTTCTCGCCTGTGGGCGCCAGATCCATGATCAGCGCCTTGCGAGTCGGCTCGCCAAATTCCTTGAGCCCCCGCACGACGAATGCGACGACGAGGACAGCGAAAGAATCGGAGAACAGGAGCAGCAGCGGGAAGATCGTGAAGAAACCGAAGGTCGTGACTACGAACGGTTTCTTGCTCGAACGATCGGCCAGGTAGGCGACCGGTAGATAGATCAGCGCGGCGCTCACCATCTCGACCGTCGTCAAGAGACCGAACTGAACGCCGCTGACCCCGACGTTGCGGATGCACCAGATGACCACATAGGCGTAGGGGATCTGTTCCGCGAAGCGCACCAGAATGTCGGCGACGAGCAGAGACCGAAGCGAGCTGCTCATTCGGCTCAGGACTCGAACCGGGTTGGGCTCTGCTTCCTCGGCGTGCGGCGCGGGCTCTTCGTCGATCAGGACCTGCTGAAAGACGATCGCGAGCAGTCCCAACAGCATCGCCAAACCGAAGGCCAGCCGAATCCCCGGAACGGTACCGAAGCGGTCGACCAAGATGCCACCGATGATCGGTCCAAGCGCCATCGGAGCCCGGCGCATGAGCGAGTGCATCGAAACGCCCATCGTGCGGCGATCGCGCGGCAGGCTCTTGTCGACCAGGCTCATGCTTGCGGGGAGCGAGATCGCCGACCAGGAAAGAAAGAAGACCGAACCTACGAAGACAGCCCACCACGTCGGAAACGCGATGACGATGGCGTAGCCGAGGAGAGCTATGAGATTGAAGACGAGCAGCGCCCGCTTGTAGCCGATGCGATCCGAAAGATACCCGCCGGGGAAGGAGTAGAGCGCGCTCAGCAGGTTGTCCATCGCGTTGAGGACGCCGGGCAGCTGGATCGCGGCACCCAGGGCGAGCAGGTAGATGGGCAGAAAACGTTCGGCCAGACGCTCGCCGAGCCCAACGAGCACCACCATCGCCAGCAAGGCCACCATGGAGCGCCTCAGGCCCAATACATCAGCCAGCCGAGCGAGACGAGATCGGGGGTCCACTGATCCCATGGCGGGGAATCTACTCGACCCAGTGCCGGGGCAGCCATCGCAGGAGGTGATACTTGTCTCGGAGCTTCTCGATTTCGGCTTTGTAGTCCGAAAGGGGTTGCGGGCCGAAGACCTGCTCCAGCTCGCGCCGTCGGAGCTTGCGTTCCCTAATCTCGAAGGTCATGAGGGCCCGGAGGAAGCCATAGATCAGGCGCGGTTGGGTCATCGGCCGCGGCACGACACCCAGCCGGCCGAGGTCGGCCACGACTTCGTCTCGGTAGCGGACCGGAGGCTTTATCTCGGGGAGCTCGTGCAATGAGATCCTGTCCGAGCTCCGGCGGGCGGCTCAGCGGGCTTGTCTCTTGGCGAGCTCGAGACGGTCGAGCACGAAGTTCTCGAGGCGCTCGAAAGCCCGGCTCTCGAAGCCCAGAAAGTGCAGGCCGGAGCAGTAGCCGATGGTCCCCACGTCGGTCTTGTAAGGCCGCGCATGGACGAGGACCGCCGAGGCCTCGAGCGAGTCCTCCGGACCTTTGTCCCCCGGCAGTGAGAAGCGAAACTGATGCAGCAGCGCACGCGGGGGAATCTGGCGGTCGGTCAGAAGCGCCGCACCTCCCGCGCTCAGGTTGGCGATCGTGCCCAAGCGCGGCTTATCCGATGCCTCGACCCGGTACTCTGCCGGCAACTCGATCTCGAGTCGCGGGTTGAGGCGACTTCGCTCCAGCACGGGGAGATCATATCGTGCCGTGGGCGGCGGCCCCGCAGCTCAGCGCTCGACCGGGCCGGTCATTTGCACCTCGACCGTCACGACCTCCTCCAATTGCAGGGCGACGATCTGGCCGGCTGGTAGCTCGGCATCTTTGCCCTGGGCTCGAGCCACGGCGACCGTGCCAGCGGCCGCACCAGCCGCAGCCCCGGCGAGGACGCTCTCGGCGCCGTCGCCACCGAGCACCCGGCCCAGGATGGCTCCGACGATGGCCGCGCCGGCAATCTTCTTCTTGTCCTTGCGCTTGTCGACTCCGAGCTCAACGAAGGACGCGCTGATTGCGATGGACTCGGTGGGCGACAGGACGAGGTGAGTGAACTCGACCTCGATCGATGCCCTGCCGCCGACCTTCTTGAGTGGGGTCACGCTCGTCACCCTGCCGAGGACTTCCGTGCCAGCCGGGACCACCAGAGTGCCGTCTTCCGCGGTCAGATCTTGTACCAGCCTGCCGGAAAAGGAGTCGCCCTCCCGATGGGTCGCGCTCGAGACCGTCTCTTCGAACTCGATCTCGAGCAGTCTCCCCGGCTCGAGTGAGGCCAGTACGAACTCGGGCTCGGCCGCCATCGCGTCGGCGACTTCCGGTTCGGAGGCGCCCGGAACATACGGGTCGGCCTCGTCAAGGCCTTCCGGGTCCGTCGCGCCGCTTGTGGCAGCGGCAGCGTCCTCGAGAATAGCCTCACGATCTCGCAGCTCCCGCTCCTGGAAGGCCAGATTGGATTCGTAGTTTTCGAGCTGCTTTTCGCGCGCCGCCAGCAGCCGCTCGCGCTCGGCGAGCTCGGTTTTGCGCCTGGCGTCTCGGGCCTTTTCGAGCCGGAGCGCTTCTTCCATGCGAAGTTGCTCCTCGCGAATCTCGAGCAGCGCCTCACGCTCGGCGAGGACCTTCTCCGCCGCCTCGTTGGCCGCCGCCTGAGCTGCCGCCGCTTCTTCAAGGCGTTCCTGGAGTGCTTGACTCTCTGCTTCTACCGCGGCGGCCAGAGCCGCCTGCTCGGCGGACGACGCCTCCTCCGCGCGTGGGCAGCCGACAGAGAAGAGGACGGCCGCACCAAGGACGGCAACCAGGGCGGTACGAAGCGTCAGGTGAAAGGGTCGAAGGGGCTTCATGGCGTTCTCCTTTGCTTGATTCTGTCAGTGCAAGTCCCGGGCCTACTCGTGCCGCCGCTGGTACGGGGCTTCCGATGAGGTGCCGGAGGCACCGGGTCTTCCCGCCGTCGCGATCGGAGGACACCTGGGCGTCCTGGTCTCGAGGCTGGTCAAAGCGGCTACGATAGACAGATGGGGAAGGGAAATCCGGCTCGCACCCTGCGCCGCCTGGAGGCTCTGAAGCTCTCCTATGGCGGCCGCTCGCGAGACGCCAAACTCGTGTCGTTGAGGGATTTGGAGCGGTCCGTGCTCGCCAACTCCTCGCAGGTCGTCCGTCTGCACGAGTTGCTCTGCTTTCTCCGCGCCTATCCGGACGACGCCGAGATTCTGGGCATCGTCGAGAGAATGCTCGACACCTTCGAGCTCCGTCGCGATCTCAAGCGCCACCGTCGGGAGCTCGACAGCAGCGGCATCGCGGGTACGACCATCTCCTACAGCTTTTTCTGGTTCACGGCCCTGTGGTTGGCCGAGCGCTGGCCGACCCTTTTCCGCGTCGAGTGGGATTGGTTCGAGAACCGGGAGCTTCTGGCCGCGAGGTTGGTCGTGCTGATGTCGTACAGCGAGAGTCTGGCACTCGAGGAGGTCTGGTTCGACGCGCGCGATTGGGTGGACCGGCTGAAGGGGCCCGACGAGACCGACGCCACCTTCATCGTGCGTTGTTTCGCCGGTCTTGGCGCGAGCTCATTCTGGCGCGAGCAGGTTTTCGAAGAACTGGATCTTCCGCTCCGCTTGGAGCCGGGGCCGACGACTCCCAACCGCAGCAGGGCGCGATACAGTTCTTCGCCCGTCGTCTATCAGGGGGCTCCGCTGGAGACCTCGAGGGACTCGTTCCCGGGAGCACTGCGACGCCCGCCCCGAGCGGTCCGTTCGATTCGACCTCGCGAGGCCGAGGAGCTCATTGCCCTTGCCCGCGAAGCGATGATCTCGCGCTCGCGCGATCTCGATGTCTTCATTCATGCCGACCGGCGCGATGTCCACCTGATGGATTGCGGACGCGGACTGCAATTCGTTTGCTACGGTGCGATACCCGAACGGCGCCAGATGCTTGATGCCGTGTACGGTTTCCTGATCCTCAAGAATGGCGTTCCGATGGGCTACTTCCTGTCCAGCGCGCTGTACAGCTCGGCACTGGTGGCCTATAACATCTTCGAGACCTACCGCGGCTCGGAAGCGGCCTACGTCTACGGCCGCGGCCTGGCGATGGTCAGGTACATGTTCGCCGTCGACAGCTTCGGGATCGAGACCTATCAGCTCGGCCACGACAACCCGGAGGCCCTCGAATCCGGCGCCTGGTGGTTCTACTACAAGCTCGGCTTTCGTCCCCGGGATCCGGAGGTCTCGCGGATCGTTGCCGGCGAGCTCAGGAAGATGAGGAAGAACCCACGCCATCGCTCGAGCATCCAGACTCTGAGGAAGATGGCGGCCGTGGAGGTGTATCTGCATCTCGGAAAGGCGCGTGACGACATCGTCGGCTTGATTGCCCGCGAGAACGTTGGGCTGCGCATCAGTCGCTATCTCGCGGATCGCTTCGGCGCCGACCGTGAGCTCGGGATCCGGACATGCGCCCGGGAAGCGGGGGAGCTCCTGGGAGTGCGATCGCGATCCGGGTTCACTCCCGGCCAGCGTCTGGCTTGGGACCGCTGGGCGCCACTCACGATGATACTGCCCCGAGTCGGGCGCTGGTCGAAGCGCTCCAAGGCCGCCCTGGTCGAGATCATCAAGGCCAAGGGTGGAGCTCGAGAGTCGGAGTTCGTCGCGCGCTTCGACCGCCACGCGGCGCTTCGCCGAGGTATTCTCGAGCTCGCCGAAGACGAAATCTGATAGGAAGAATCGATGCGGATAGAGACTTTGGATCTCGAGTACCAGAACACGCCGCACACCGTCGCCGCGTTCCTGGTTCTCGGAGATGGCGCTCCGGTTCTGGTTGAGACCGGACCGGCCAGTACCTTGCCGGCGCTCGAACGCGGTCTTGCCGAGCACGGCGTTGCGATTGGAGATATCCGTCACGTTCTGGTCACTCATATTCATCTCGATCACGCCGGCGCGGCGGGTTGGTGGGCCCAGCGCGGCTCTCAGGTCTACGTCCACCGCCGGGGCGCGCCTCACTTGATCGACCCATCGAAGCTCCTGGCCAGCGCCACCCGGATCTACGGAGAGTTGATGGACTCGCTCTGGGGCGAGGTAATGGCGGCGCCGGCCGAGCGCGTGACCGTAGTCGAGGACGGCGATGTGCTGGAGATCGAGGGCCTGCGCTTCTCGGTTCTCGAGACTCCCGGCCATGCCCGGCACCACCATGTCTATCGTCTCGAAGACATCGCGTTTACCGGTGATGCCGCCGGGATTCGCATTTCCGGCTCCGACTGGATCGATCTGCCGGCGCCGCCGCCCGAGTTCGAGCTCGATGCCTGGAAGTCGACGCTCGGAAAGCTCCGTCGTCAGGACCTGCGGGCCCTGTACCGAACGCACTTCGGACCCTCCGAGGATGTGGCGCAGGAGCTCGATCGGTTCGAAGAGCTGCTCATCGAGACCGTTGAGACCATTCGGAACCTCGCGGCGCGCGGGCTGGATCGCGAGGCGATGCTGGCTCGCTACACCGATTGGGTCGCCGACCGAGGCCGGGCTAGCGGTGCCGACGACGAAACGATGGGGGTCTACGCGATCGCCAATCCGCGCGACATGAGCGTTGACGGTGTATTGCGCCATCTGCGCCATCTGGACGGCTAGGCCGGAAGCGCGAGGTTCTCCCCACTGCGCTACCGATCCGATTCTCGTCCGCTGTCCGGCGTGCGCCTCTCGAGACGTCTGCCGTGGGTGATTGCGTTGTCCCTGATCGGCTGTGGGGGGGGCGAGAAGCCCGAGCTTGCGGGCGGACTGTTTCCAACCGGGCTTGAATCGCACAGTGTGCAAATGCACATTCACGGCCATTCGCACCACAATGGCGACCGGCGGGCGGGCTCGATGCAATGGCACTCGCATTTCGCGGCGGCGCATGACTTGAGCGTTCTGTGGTGGACCGATCATTCCGACATGTTCGACTTGAGCTCACCACTCGAGATTTCTTACGGACCCGAGCGGTCACCGAGGCCCCCGACCCGCCAAGAGCTTCGCCAGGCCGGGCTCGAGGCGGTGGCAGGGATCTCGGTGGGTCTGATCAAGGCACCGGCCGGGGAGGTCGAGTGGATCGAAGCGCGGGACCGCGAGGCTTCGGGTCGGAAGCTGCTGGTAGCTCGCTCGCGCCCCCAGGACCGCGAGTTTACGGAGTCTTTGTACGCGATCAGGGGTCCCAAGGGACCGCTGAAGGGCTTCCTCCTGCCGCGGCCCGTAAGCAGCGGGGCGCTCCTGACGATCGACATGCAGGCCGGCGAGCTCACTCCGGATGCCCGCATTAACATCGAGGTCGGTCTTTCCTGGCATCATCGGGGTGCGCCCCGACGGCACTTGCTTCGCTACCGCCTGGCTCCCGAGTGGGCCGCGCAGGGCCGCAGAGTAGAGAAGAAGACGACGGCGGTCTTCACGGTTCCAGTGCCTCGAGGTCGGACCCGGATGTCGTTTGATCTCGAAGAGGATGCCGAGCATCTTATCGATGGCACGGACAACACGATCACTAGCGTTCAGATCCGGCTGGGCTCGCGCAGGGGAGCCGAGGCCGCGTTGGAGATCTACGGCGTCGAGTTGTCGAGCAGCGACCCGGAGCCCGATCATCAGCTGAAACAGATTCGCGAATTCGCGTCAGCCTACGCGGCCGAATACGGCCATGCCCAGCACGTCGGCGTCGAGTTTTTTACCGAAGACGACGAATACATCCACATCAACGCGTTCCTTCCCGCCGGTGCTTTGACGGGAGATCTGGCCAGCGGTGATGAGACCACATGGGGCGACCCTGCCGAATTCGTCCGCCGGGTGCGCCAGCTCGGCGGCGTGACCTCGTTCAATCATCTCTTTGGAACGACTACGGGGCTGGGCAGGCGGAAGCAGGAGGAACGCAGGTCGCGCGCCCGGGCGCTCGACCTGCTCGATAACGGCGCCCATGGTGTTGACCTCTTGGAGGTGGGCTACACCCGCCGTGGGGGTGTGGGACTGGAGTATCATCTGCGCACCTGGGATCGGCTGACGGCACGAGGGCTCTACCTGTACGGGAATGGCGTCAGCGACTCGCACGGCAGCGAGTGGGGGCCGCGGATGAAGCCCAACCACTTCGCGACCTGGATCTGGTCCGAAGGCCCGGGGGCGGATCAGCTCATCGAGGCCATCAGGCGGGGACGGATGGTGTTCGGCGATCCCTTCGTCGACGTAGGCAGGTTCTATTTCAGGGTCGGCGACGCCGAGATGGGAGACCGGGTGGCTGTCCGCAAGGAGCCGCAAGAGCTTCGAGTCGCTGTCGAAGAGTGGTTCGAGCCGGCGAACCATCGGCTCTATCTGGTCCAGGCCCGAATCCGCCCGCAGAGAGAAAGAGTGCTCTACATGACCGGGATCACCCAGGCCGACTACCGTCGAGAGATCGTCGCCGACGAGCCGCTCACGGTAGACGTGAGTCGGCCCTGCTTCTTGCGCCTCGAGCTGTATGACATCGAGGGACGGCCGCTCAGGTTTACCAACCCGATTGTGTTCGATCGGAAAGAGTGAGTCCGGCGTGAGCTGCCCGATCGATGTCGCACTGGCGACCGCGATCCGGTTGTCGGAGCCGGATCTCGATCTTGAGCCATTGAGACAAGCGCTCCTCGGGAGCTCGAGCTGATTGAGCCGTCTCTCTACTTTGGTCAGTCCGCGCGGGCGCTTCGCCTCTTTGTCGACGCGATTCGGTTTAGAATGCCGGGGTCGGGTTAGAGAATTCAGTTTCTGAGCCGTGCCGGTGTCGGAGGCCAAAAGACAGGTCGGCGCGATGCAACAGAAACTGAATTCTCTATCCCACCCCCAGCATTCCTTCAAGCCACGACCGGTATCGCCACCTCGACCTCGAATTCGGGCGGCTCGATGATGTGGCGCTTGACAGCGCATTGGTCGATCGCGCGCACGACCGCGTCGCGGTACTTCTCAGGGAATTGGGCCGGCAGCTCGACGTTGATGACGATTCGCTCGACCCGCTTGCGGTCCGTGCCTGGGATCGCTTCGAGACCGACGCTCAGGTCTCGAGTGTCGATATTGCGCTTCTGACAGAACCGTAGGGCATACAAGCCGGCACAGGTTCCGATGGATGCCAGGAAAAGATCGAACGGCTGCGGCGCGGCGCCGGTACCGCCGTGCTTCTGCAGCTGGTCGGTCCGAACGACGTGGTCGCCGAACTCGGCGTTGACCGCGGCACCCCCGTCGAAGCTCATTCGCATCTCCATGCGCTTCAAGTGTGAAGCGGGGTTCGCCGGCCGGGAACACCCGAACGGGTAGGGACAGAGAGTGCTGAGGTGGGCGGAGGCTGTTCTCCGCGGCTCGGCGGTCTAGAGTTGCTGACTCCAGCCGAGCTGGAAACGGGCGCCGTCGGCAGTGAGGCGAAACTGCGAACGAACGTCGTCGAGCCCGAGCGCTCGTCCGGCGCCCCGATAGAAGCCCGAGGCGACATAGAGATCAGCCTCGGCGTAGGTGGGTGCCCCGCTAAGGACGACCTCGGCGGAGTGGCCGTCCTCTCCCAGGACGACCTCCATGTGGCCGCGGTCGTAGAAGCGCTGGTGCAGAATCGCAGCACGTTTGAGGAACCCGACGTAGTCTTTTCCCTGGGCGAAGCTTCGGTAGACGGTGTTGAGCACCCTCTCGGCGGAAAAGATGCCAACCTCTTCGAGACGGCTCAGGTTGCCGTTGAAAAAGAGGTCCGCGATGGTTCGGTTGACCAGCTCGTAGAGCTCGAAGGGGTACCACGCCGAATCCAGAATCGGAAAGAGCCCCTCGCGGTCCGTGAACTGCTCTCGGAGCCGGGTCTCCTCGCTCGCGCCCATTCGTTCACGTACGAAATCGAACTTGGAGCTGATCGAGCTCCCTTTGACCTGGTAGCCGCTACTCATGGACCGCGATTCTCTCACGTCTTCATCGCTCGAGAATCAGGGTGAGCGTCATTCGGGGAAGAAGATCTGCTCGATGGGCAGCGAGAACAGCCCGCCCAATTTGAAGGCCAGGGGAAGAGAGGGCGCGGACTTTCCGCGCTCGAGCGCGTTCACGGTCTGGCGCGATACGCCGAGTCGCTGGGCCAGATCGGCCTGTGACCAATCGCGTTCCGCACGCAAGACTTTGAGACGGTTCTTCACGGGACTTGGCTATGCATCGAGGCGGCGGACGGACTAGACCGAAGACTCGGTGTTGACGTTGCTGCCTTGCTGGAAAACCGTAAAGAAGCTCAGACTCACGGTGAGAACGAGACCGTCTCCCCAATGCGCGTTCTTCGCCGAAAACAGAAGCGCGAAAACGAATACTGTGAGCAGCCAGGCCATGACAATCGAGGTCGCTGTGGCCCTCGTCTGCTGCAGGTCTTCGAAGGGAGGGCTGGGGTTCGGGCGCGCCGATTGGAGCTCCTGGCGTTGGTGGTAGGCCCAGCCCAGCCAGCCCGCGCCGACGAGCAGGGTAGCGAGCAACCCCGCCGAGCCGCGAGCTGTGGAGGTCCAGCTGCTTGCCGTGACCAGAGCGCCCAGCGCCGCGGCCCAACTGCCGGCCCAGAACGCGACAAACAGGCGTTCGGCTAGCCTGCCACCGGGACCGAGACCTCGAGCCCAGATCACGCCGGCAACCAGCAGGACCGCGATCAGCCGCGCCATTGCCGACGCCAGCGTCGCGCCGTTTTCAAGCGCCAGCAGCACCAATGGCATCCAGACCAGAAACCAAGCGGCGGATGGCTCGCCGCAGCTTTGCCAGAGGTTGGAGGGTGAAAGAGTCGATGTCTTCATATGTCAAGTCCTCTTGATTAAAAAACAAGTAGAGTGGACTAAAGATAATGCAAACTGGACAAAAAGACAAGTAGACCTGATATCATCGGCTCAACCGATATAGTGCTGGGCAGCCATGCCCTTCGATCAGGACATCTCGGCCGAGTTCCCTTTCGAGCCACACTTCGTCGAGGTCCGGGGCTCCAAGATGCACTGCGTCGATGTCGGCATGGGCGGCGGTGACGGAGATCCGTTTCTCTTCCTCCACGGGAACCCGACCTGGTCGGATCTCTGGCGCAACGTGATTCCTCACTGCGCGCCGCTGGGACGGTGCGTGGCTCCGGATTTGATCGGTATGGGGAGGTCCGACAAACCCGAGATCGAGTACACGTTCTTCGAACAGGCTCGCTACCTGGACGAGTTGATCGAGAAGCTGGGACTCGACCGGTTGACCCTGGTGCTACACGATTGGGGCTCGGCGCTCGGACTTCATTGGGCGCGGCGGCACCCGGACCGGGTCAAGGCGATCGCCTTCATGGAGGCGATTGTCCGCCCGGGCAGGTGGAAGCAGATGCCCCTGCCGCTTCGGCTCATCTTCAAGCGGCTGCGCCATCCGAAGAAGGGCAGGAAGATGGCGGTCGACAAGAACATGTTCATCGAGATGCTGCTTCCTCAGGGCACCGCCCGCAACCTGACCGAGGAGGAGATGAATCGTTACCGTGAGCCCTACCTGGATCCGACGGATCGGGAGGCGGTCCGAGCCTGGCCAACGCAGATTCCCCTGGACGGCGAGCCCCCAAACGTCCATGAGGCCGTCGCCGGTTATTTCGAGTGGCTACAGGGCAGCGAGGTTCCGAAGCTGCTCTTCCACGTCGAGCCGGCCTTCATCATCCCGCCTGCCCTGGTGTCATCGCTCCGGCGGCGCCTACCGAATCTGGAGACCGTGGATCTGGGCCAAGGCAGGCACTTCACGCCGGAGGAATACCCGCACACGATCGGCCGCGGCATCGCCGACTGGTATCCGCGTGCGGTGGCCAGACGAAGCTAGCGATTTCAGCCGCCTCTGCCGTTCGAGAGACCCGGTTCCGATTCTGCAGGCTTCCGTTTCGCATAGAGTCCGTCGAAGGCGTCCTGCCAGGTAGCACCGCCGTCCTTGGAGATCTGCCAGTGTTGCCGCACGGTGCCGTCCGGGTTGTCGTGCCAGGTAATGCGATTGAGCACCGCTTTGCCTTCCCTGTCTTTGGATTCGCCTTCCAGGACCATCTTGCCGTCGGCGTAGCTACCTGCGAGATCGAGCGTCGTTCCGTTGCGCCAGACCCAGAACTGTTGCCAGCTCTTGGTCTGCGGGTTGTAGAAGTTGAAGCTTGACCCGGCGCTGCCGCCCGCTCCGCTCCAGGTCTCCTGCAGGACACAACCGTCCAGGATCGGCCGAATGGAATTGGTGCCGGCGATCTTGCCGTTCGCGGTGACATCCCACTCGCCGATCCAGAAATCAAAGTCCCTCGAGCGCTCGTCGGAGCAGGCGGGAGAGGTCTGGGCACTGGCGGCGGAACCGCCTAGAAACAGTAGGCAAAGTACGACAACGATTGATTTCATGGCTTGTGCTCCTTGCGGGTCGAGTTGGGGGCGAGCGCTACAATGATTGCCTATTCTCTACGAAGGGGGCTCCAGATGGTTCGAAGAAGTTCGTTGGCGGTGTGGCTCGTGGCGGGCGTCACGGCGGTGGCAGGTGCCGAGGCGGCGAAGAAAGGAGCCCCGGAGAAGCCCGCGGAGCCGGCAAGCAGGCTCAACGAGACGTTCCTGAAGGGTCTGCGGCTGCGAGGAATCGGGCCAGCGCTGATGTCGGGTCGGATCGCCGATATCGCCATTCATCCGGCGGACCAGAGTACCTGGTACGTGGCCGTGGGCTCGGGAGGGGTGTGGAAGACCGAGAACGCGGGCACCACGTGGATCCCGCTTTTCGATGGCCAAACCTCCTATTCGATCGGCTGTGTGACCGTGGACCCGAACGATTCAGAGACGATTTGGGTCGGCACCGGCGAAAACGTCTCAGGTCGGCATGTCGGCTACGGTGACGGTGTCTACAAGTCGGTGGACGGAGGCAATTCCTGGAAGAATGTCGGGCTCGGAGCTTCCGAACATATCGGCAAGATACTGGTCGATCCTCGAGATTCGCGCGTGATCCTGGTGGCCGCCGAGGGCCCACTATGGGCCGCCGGCGGGGAGCGAGGCGTCTATCGCTCGGCGGACGGCGGCGTGACCTGGAAGGCCGTGCTCGAAGTGGACGAAAACACCGGTGCGACCGACATCGAATACGACCCGCGTGATCCGGATGTCGTCTACGCGGCGACCTACGAGCGCCGCCGTCATATATGGTCGCTTCTCGCGGGCGGCCCAGGGTCCGGGATCTGGAAGTCCGAAGATGCCGGCTTGACCTGGCGGAAGCTCACTGGCGGCCTGCCATCCGGCGACCTGGGCAAGATCGGTCTGGCGGTCTCGCCTGTGGACCCGGACTATACCTACGCCACGATCGAGGCCTCGGAGGAGGAGCGCGGCTTCTACCGCTCGACCAACCGGGGTGAAACCTGGGAGAAGCGCAGCAGTTATCTTTCGAACGGTACCGGGCCGCACTACTACCAGGAGATCTACGCCTCGCCTCACGAGCGAGACCGTGTCTATCAGATGGACGTGTGGATGCACGTGAGTGACGACGGCGGCGAGTCCTTCGCCCAGATCGGCGAGCGCAACAAACACAGCGACAACCACGCTCTGGCGTTCGATCCGAAGGATCCGGACTATCTGTTGGCCGGTTCGGACGGCGGACTCTACGAGACCTTTGACCACGGTGGCACCTGGAAGTACCTGGCCAACTTGCCGGTGACCCAGTTCTACAAGATTTGCGTCGACAACGAGACTCCGGTCTACAACGTGATCGGCGGTGCCCAGGACAACGGTACCCAGCTCGGTCCGTCGAGGACTCTGAGCCTCCACGGAATCCGTAACCGCGATTGGGTCGTGCCCCTTGGCGCCGACGGTTACGCCTGTGCCGCCGACCCGGACGATCCGAACACTCTCTACGCAGAGTGGCAGCGTGGGAGCCTGGTGCGCTGGGACAAAGGGAGCGGTGAGCGGGTCTCTATCCAACCTCAGCCCGGTCTCGAGGACGAGCCCGAGCGCTGGAACTGGGATGCTCCGGTCATCGTCAGTCCGCACTCGTCGTCACGCCTGTACTTTGGCTCCCAGAGGCTCTGGCGAAGCGACGATCGCGGCGACTCCTGGCGACCCGTGAGCGGGGACCTCACCAGAGGACGGAACCGCTACGAGATGAAGATCGGAGATCGCGTGCGCGGTCTGAGCGAGCTCTACGACAACACGGCCATGTCCTGGTACGCGACCCTGACCGCGGTGTCGGAGTCGCCCCTGGTCGAGGGGCTACTCTACGCCGGGAGCGACGACGGGCTCATCCACGTCAGCGAAGACAGCGGTGGCACGTGGCGCAAGGTCGAGCGTCCGGCCGGCATTCCAGGCCTCGCTTTCGTGCAGGAGATCAAGGCGTCGGTCAACGACCCCGAAACCGTCTACGCGGTTTTCGGCAATCACAAAGTGGGAGATTTCAAGCCCTACCTGGTCAAGAGCTTCGATCGCGGGCGGACCTGGCGCTCGGTGGCGGGCGATCTGCCGGATCGCCACATCCTCTGGTCGATCGTCGAGGACCACGTGAACCCCGACCTGCTCTTCGTCGGCACGGAGTTCGGGATCTTCGTCACCGTCGATGGCGGTGTGACGTGGACCCGGCTCGCGGGCGGTGTTCCGACGATAGCCTTTCGAGATCTCGAGATTCAGCGCCGGGAAAGCGACCTGATCGGCGGGACTTTCGGGCGGGGCTTCTACATTCTCGACGACTACTCGGCGCTGCGCACCGTTGACGAGGACACCCTGGCAGAAGAAGCGATTCTGTTTCCGGTGAGAGACACCTGGTGGTACGTGCCGGCGAACACCATGGCTACGCGCGGTATCGCCTACCAGGGCACCGGCCACTACCTTGCGGAGAATCCCCCGTACGGAGCGGTGTTCACCTACTACCTTCGAGACGATGTCAAAACGGCGAAGGAACTACGCGCCGAGCAGGAGAAGGAGCTCCGTGAGCAGGGGAGCGATGCTGCCTTCCCCGGTTGGGAAGTCCTCCGTGCCGAGGGACTCGAGCACGATGCGGCAATCGTCATGACCGTGCGGGATCGCCATGGGACGGTGGTGCGGCGACTGACAGGCCCGGCCAAATCCGGCCTGCATCGAGTAGCCTGGGATCTTCACTACCCACCCGTGGATCCGATCGACATTGAAGCTCCGCGAGAACTGGCGCCATGGGCGAGTCCGCCCATGGGCCCTCTGGCGGTTCCCGGCAGGTACTCGGTCGAGTTGGGACTTCTGAGCGGCGCCGAGCTTCGGCGCTTGGTGGAGCCCCGGGATTTCGAGCTCAAAGAGCTCGAGAACCGATCCCTGCCCGGGCAGGACCCGGCCGCGAGTTTGGCCTTCGCCCGTGACGCCAGCGATCTGAATCGTCGCGTGGACGGCGCCGCGGAAGAGCTCGAGAAAGCCGAGCGCAGGGTCAAGTACCTGGAAAAAGCTCTGGTTGAGACACCCGCCGCCGAGCTGACGATTCTCCAACAGATCCGGGCCTTCGAACGCGGCCTGGCCGACGTGCGACTGCGCCTCCTTGGCGACCGGGTGCGCAGCCGATATCGAGAGCCGTCGAAGCTCTCGGTTCGAGGCCGCGCCGATCTGGCCGCTTCCGGAGTCGCCAACTCACGCTACGGACCGACCGGCACCCAGCGCGAGCTTCTCGAGACGGCCATGGCCGAGTTTGCCGAGGTTGGAGCCCGGCTGAAGAAGCTGCTCGAGGACGACCTCCCCAGGATCGAGGCCGCCCTCGAGGAGGCCGGGGCGCCCTGGACTCCGGGTCGCCGGCTGCCGGAGTGAAGACGGCCTTCGGCCGCGTACCGTAAGACCCTATCGCGCGACCATCTCCACTTCTACCACGGACTGCTAGGGGCCGACCTCCTCCTCAGAGCCGGTGGAGCCGGTCTCGTCGCCGGCAACCGTGGGGCCGACCATGCTGCTCTGCAGTTTCGAAAGATGGTCCACGATCGCGTTGTGGAACTCGGCGATATCGGCGATCTTGCGTTTCCTCAAATCGAGGTATTCGGGGCAGCTCTTGCACTGGAGTCGAGTGCGGTCGAACTCGTGGATGCGGTTGATCAGTGCCGCGGTCTCCGAGGTCAGGCCCGAGATCTGGCCACGGATCTCGCGTCTTTCGCTCTGGGCGCTGCGAGCCAGCTGATTGCCCGTTTGCAGCTCGGTCCGCGCTTCGCTCAGCAGTAGGCGAGTGTCCTCGAGCTGCTGCTGCAGCGATTGATTGCCTTTCGAAAGGTCCCGAAAGCCGGCGATCAAGAGACGTTCGACTTCGTCGATCTGACCGCCGACCTCGGATTCGATGACCTGCGGAACCGCAGACCGGATCTCGTTGAACTTGAGCTGGATGGTGTCGAGGCTCATTGCGGTAGCCGCCTCCTGCTCCTGCAGGCGAAGCCCGTCCTGATGCTCCCAGGTGTCGAGGCGATCTCGCCATGCGACGGCATCGGCGCGCGTGCGTTCCAGGTCTTCGTTGCAGGTTTCCAGCTGAGCCTGGACTGCCCTGTGCGTGGATCGTGGCGTACAACCGATCGCAGCGATCGAGAGAAGCAGGAGAATACTCGCGTAGCGGGACATCTGACCTCCGTCCGGTAGTTTCTGGAACGGGCCGAGCCTATGGGCGGCTCCTGCCGCCTGTCAACGAGTGCTATCGTCCGGGCACCTGGAAACTCGGGCTAGGAGGATAGAGATGAAGGAACGCAAGAAGCCGGAGACCCTGCGTTTGAGCTCCGCATTGCCGGGTCTGACCGTCAACGACCTGGAGAAGAGCATCGCCTGGTACCGGGACGTGATGGGCTTTGTGGTCAAGGAGGAGTTCCGGCAGGACGGCAGAGTAGTCGGCGCCAGCGTGCGGGCGGGAGCTATCGACTTCATGCTCGGTCAGGATGACTTCGCCAAGGGCAGGGACCGCGACAAGGGAGTCGGGTTTCGGATGTACTGCGAAACCAGGCAGAACGTTGACGAACTGGCTGCCGACATCAAGGCTCGCGGAGGAACGCTCCTATCCGAGCCGACGGACCAGCCCTGGGGGTATCGAGACTTTGCCATCGAGGACCCGGATGGCTACAAAATCTCGATCGCCAAGCAGCTCGAAGGGGGTTAGGAGTCGGCAGGGGACGCGGGCAAAACCAGTCGGGAGGGGACACCTTCGGAAAGGTGTCCCCGAGGGGCTAGACCACGGCGCCGTGGGTTTTGGGCGTGTATCCGGAGTCCTGGAAAACCTTCCGGAAGTCCGAGTTGCCCATTCTGCGGGTCAAGATCTCGGTCAGGATGTCGCGATAGTCGATGGTGATCTGAAGGTCCTGGTCTTCGAACAGGTCATTGGCACCGAGCCCGGGCCAATTGGTCAGCACCTGTCCGCCGTTGATGCTCGAGCCCATCGCCAACATCAGCCCGCCGTGACCGTGGTCGGTCCCCTGACTGCCGTTCTCGAAAACGTTGCGTCCGAACTCGGACATGGCCACGGTTACGACATTACGGGCGTTGGAAGCCTTCATGTCCCTGTAGAAGGCCGCCAGCGAGTCGGCGAGGTCTTGCAGGAGGTACATCATCGAGCCGTCGAGATTGCCTTGGAAGTCGTGGGTGTCCCAGCCATCGAGGTCCAGCGCAACCGCTTCGACTCCGACGTCGCCCTTGATCAGTGCGGCCACCGATCTCATGGCATAGCCGAATTCCGAATCAGGGTACCTGGCTCCACCCTTGGGCTTGTATTTCGTGAAGCCGATCTTCTTGAGTGTGTCTACGGTGCGAAAGGTGTCCGATGCGGAGGTCTTGAGCGGCTCCGTGGCGTATTTGTAGATTTCTTCGAGTACCACCTTGCGTTCTCTGCGCGTCGCCCCCGATCCCTCGAAGCCGAAGTCGGCGAGGTCGGAGATGGGCAGGGCCTTGGGGGCGCCGACCAGAGTCCGCTGCAGGCCGAATCCGATACCCACGGCTCGCAGGACACCGTCGCGCAGAGTGGGCGCCGTCGCTGCCAGGTGGCGGCCGAGCCAGCCGGTGAAAACGGACGGTGGCGGATCGGCATCGCCGACCTCCATGAAGTGCATGGCGTCGAAGTGAGATCGATTCGATTCCGGAAGCCCACAGGCGTGGACCACCAGAAGCTCGCCGTCCGTGAAGGCGTCCATCAGAGCGGCCATCGTGGGCGGAAAGCCGAACCTTCCGTCGAGGTCGAGGGCGGGCACGCCCGAGCCGCTGTCCGGAGGAGCAACCGCGATGGTGGGTCGCAGGTCGTAGTAGGCCGGTTCGGTGAACGGCACGCACATGGACAACGAGTCGACGCCGCCTCTCAGGAAGATCGAGACCATGACATCCCGGGCGGAATCGTCGGCCTGCGCATAGGCGACCCGAGGCAGCCAGGACGGGGCGACCGTGGCGGCCACCAGGCCGGCGGAGAGTCCGACGAACTGCCGGCGCGACAGGTCACGGTATTCGGCGCACCCCTTGCACTTGTGTTCGCTCATGGCGCTTCTCCTCGCTCTAGTAGCTCTGAAACTCGGGAGACGCGATCGCGATACCGATTGCCTCCCGCATTCGCTTCGGGTTCATCGTTCCGGCTCCGAGAAACTCTTCGATGCCGATCTTGGTTTCTTCGGTCATGGTTCCATTGAACATCCTCTGGTCGATGCGCTTCGCGAAGCGCTTTGGTGACAGGGAATCGTCGAGCAGGTCGGGATCCACTCGAATTCCCGACTCGCGCGAGTCCGGCATCGAGGCGGCGAAGTTCCAACGCGGCAGGATGAAGCCGGACCAGTAGGTCTCGTCGTCCGGGTAGCCGTCGGGGGAAGACCAGGCGAAGGGGAGGTGGCCGGAGAGCTCGAGTTTCTCGATCACGTACCCGAGCTCGTTGATGTCCGCCGAGGCCGCTCTGATCGCCGAAACCACGAGGTGTTGCGGTCTTTTGAGCTTGGGTTTCGCCCGCTTCATGTTCTTCTTGGAAAGCACTGTCTTCATCGTCGAACGGATGTTGCCGCCGCTGTTTCTGAATTTGCTGGCGGCGCGCTTGATCGAGCGCTTGTCAGGGTCGTAGCCCTGGAAGAATCGCAAGAGCTTGAGGCTGATGAACTCCGCGGTCTTGGGATGGCCGGCGAGTAGCGCGATGACGTCCAGGCCGTCCTCTTCACCTCGCCCCGACCTGAGCTTTGATCCCATCACCCGCTTGGACCGCTGATCGTGGTTGAACCTCTCGAAAACAAACGTGCCCATGTTCGGGGTTTCGTCATACACGTTCTGAAGCGTCCAGCCGGTGAAGCAGCGGGCGACCTCCCGCACATCCTTCTGGCTGTAGCCGCCGTCGACTCCGACGGTGTGCAGCTCCATGAGCTCGCGGGCATAGTTCTCGTTGGGATGGCCGCGGACGTTGGAATCGTTGGTCAGGTACTCGAGCATCGCCGGGCTGTGAGCGCTGGCCGAAAGCAAGGTGCGGAACTTGCCCAGCGCGTGGGGCCGCACGACCTCCCGATCATCGGTGGATTTGAGGAGATAGCCGTGGTTGGCCAGAATGTCGATGGAGAAGTGATCGGACCAGAACGCCACCATTCGCTCGTAGAGCTGGCGGGGGCTGTAGGCGGCCCTCAACAGCTTGGCGACGATCAGCTCGATGACCGCCCTGAACTCTTCTCCATCGCGGGCGAGTTGATAGGGAGTCTTGGCCAGGGTGGGCAGGGCTTCGTTGAGGGCGTCCTCGAAGCCGCCGTCGTCGATGGTCTCCGGATGAAGCTGCCGATCCAGGAAGTCCTTGTAGCCGAGTTCGGCGACCTGGGCCATTTCGACAAGAGTCATGCCGGCCGTGACTCGCTGGACGAGTCGCTGCTCGGGAGTGACCTTGCTCGAGGCCGGCTTGGCCGTCTTCATGACGGTTCGTCGGGCTTTGGCGACGGTTTTTCTCTGCTCCTTGACCAGCCAGCTCGGGATCAGAGTCCGCCCCGGCAAGGCGCGCAGCCCCCGACGTGGCAAGGCCATACGCTCCGCTCCGAAGAATCCGGGGGAGTAATGTCTCGCACGGGCCATCGCAGCCTCCTTTCGGTTACCCCGAGTCGGCCGCAACGGGCTCGAGTAGGCCGACCTAGTGGCATGGGATTTAGCGCCTCACGATATCGCAAAGGCCAAACGGCGTGTGCCGAAGACTCCACAGTAGTCCGGAATCTCAAGTGTCTCGGGCCTTACGAGCCCCGTTTCAAGGACGCTCGGCAGGCGGCGGAGGTTCCCAGCAGGTGGTGCGTGTAGCATTCGGGACATGGCACAAGACAACGCTTCGCCGGGCGGACGGCTTCTTGCTCAATGGAAACGGCTCGAGGGCTTGCCGGGCGGCAAGGCTCTGTTCAGCTACCTGGTCGGCAGGAGTGCTCCCTACACCGGAACGATCGGCGCGCGAATCGAGGAGTTGAGACCGGGCTACGTGCGGGCGCGCCTGCGGGATCGAAACAGGGTACGCAACCACCTCAACTCGGTCCACGCGGTGGCGCTCGCCAATCTGGGCGAAGTCACCAGTGGCCTGGCGACCCTGACGGCGCTGCCGCCGAACGTGCGCGGCATCGTCACCGAATTGGCCACGGGCTACAAGAAGAAGGCAAGGGGCACTTTGGTGGCCGAATGCCACAGCGAGGTTGCCGAGGTCACCGAGCCGGTCGAGCAGCGCGTCGAGGCGGTGATTCGAGACCAGAGTGGCGACGAGGTTGCTCGGGTGCGCGCGACCTGGCTGTTGAGTCCACGAGAGAACGGCCATGGTTGAACCGGCCGTGGCCAATCACCTCGAAACCGAGTTCACTCGAGACGTCGCCGTCGACGTGCCCTTGATCTGCGGACCGATGTATCCGTGCTCGAATCCCGAGCTGGTGGCGGCGGTGTCGAGCGCAGGAGGCCTGGGCGTCTTTCAGCCGATTTCTTTGACCTACGTTCACGGGCACAAGTACCGGGACGGCATCCGCCTGATGCGGGAGCTCGCAGACGGCAAACCGATCGGAATGAACGCTCTGATCGAGAAATCGTCCAAGCGCTACATGGACAAGATGATTCACTGGGTCGAGACCGCCGTCGAGGAGGGGGTCCGGTTCTTCATCACTTCGCTTGGCAATCCGAAATGGGTTTGCGACCTGGTTCATGCCGCCAGCGGCGTCGTCTACCACGACGTGACCGAGAGGAAGTGGGCCGAGAAAGGGCTGGAAGGTGGCGTCGATGGTCTGATCGCCGTCAATAAGCGAGCCGGCGGCCATGCGGGCGCCAAGAGCGTTCGGGAGCTCTATGACGAGCTGGCGGGTTTCGGCGTGCCGGTCATTTGTGCTGGCGGCATCGGCAGCGACGATCGATTCGTTGAAGCGCTGGACATCGGCTACGCGGGCGTGCAGATGGGAACTCGCTTCATTGCGACGACCGAGTGTGCTTCGGCACAGCCCTACAAACAAGCGATCGTGGACGCAGACGAGGACGACATCGTGCTGAGTGACCGGATCACGGGTGTGCCGGTTTCGGTGATCAGGACCCCGTACATCGAGCGCATGGGGCTCGAGGCCGGTGCTTTCGCCCGCTGGATGCTGCGCGGCCGCAGGCGCAAGCACTGGATGAGAACGATCTATGCCCTGAAGTCTCTGTGGCAGCTCAAACGCGCGTCACTGGACGAGCAGGGAACCAAGGACTACTGGCAGGCAGGAAAGAGCGTAGCTGGTGTGACCGGCATCGAGCCCGCCGGAGACGTGGTTCGACGCTTTGCCGAGGCGGCCCGGGAAGCCCGGACAGCCTGACCGATCGTTCCTTGTCCGGCTCTAGCTCCTGTAAACCAGGCCGAGGCCCAGCCCCATGATCGTGACGGCGATCAGCGAGCTGCCGCCATGGCACCAGCTCAAGAAGTAGGGAAAGCCCTCGATCACCAGGGCCGAGTAGAAGTTCGAGAAGAAGAAGACCAGACCGAGGTAGAAGCCGAAGGTCGCGCCGCCCTTCCAGCCGTCGGCCCAGCATTTGCGCGTCTTCGCGAAGAGCACCGCCGCGAAGCAAGCGATGAGAATGGCCGTCGCGAAAAAGTACACGGGACTAGCCTGCGTCTGGCTGAAGACCTCCGGGTACTTCATGTAGGTATTGCGCAGAATCATGCCGTGCGTGACGTAGTCGGCCAGGGTCGCGAGCACGCCCCCAACGAGGCCTGCCAATAGAGCCTTGGTCCAATTCATGCCGTCTCCTTTCCCCCTCCCTTGGGGATCGATTGTTTTCCTGGGCCGGGATCGCGGGCATTGTAACCCAAATCGTCACACGAGGGCCGTTCGGCTTGCAGGTCCAGCCGGTAGACTCCGCGTGATGGCATGGCGTGGCAGCAGAGGTCCGCGACGGGCGCTCGTCTTTCTGTTTATCGGGTTGGTCTATCTCGGTTGGCAGTGGGCGAGAGAGGGCCGAGTTCACATTGGCGATTTCGTGCTCTGGCCGCAAGCTCCGGTGTCATCCGAGGCCGGCTCAGTCCTGGGGTC
>JAAENP010000112.1 GCA_024224155.1 bacterium | reverse complement strand
TGGGCTCCGGCTCGCAGCCGGCACTGGCATCGCCTGCCTCAGAGGATGCGACCTCGCTATCTACAAGATCGTCGATGAGGTCGGCTGCGACGCTGGCGTCGCCCGCGTTGCCCGCGGTGACCGCGGTCTGAGTGACGATCTCGCTGTCGGGATCCAGAGACAGATGACCCTTGTAGCCATCAAATCCCTGGGACGAGGTCTTGTGACCGCGGCGAGCCTCCGGATCCACGGTCGAGATCACCCGATCCTTAGCCACCCGCCGGCCGATGCCAAACATGCCGCCCTCGGTCTCCCCGAGACCTTGGCCGACCACGGTGGCCAAGAGCTCAGCGGCCTCTTTGACCTCGGCACTCAGCACGCGACCCTCAAGAATCAGCAGGCAAGCGAACGCGTCGCGGGCCCGCGAGTCGATGAGCTGCTCGCGAGCCCCGGCATCGTCCCAGTCGATTTGAGGCTTGGCGCTCGTGGCGTAGTCATCGCCGCTTTCTATGGCTTCGCGCAACTCGCCTTCGAGCCCCTCTTGCGCCACCTTCAGCAACGAGCGGATGGCCGAACGGATCAACGTGATGGTGTCCATCGTGGCCACTGCGTCATACAAAGGCGTTGAATCCAGCACCCGCTTGGCCCCCACGCAGCCCGCCTGTGAAGCCGCCGCCAACGTCACATTGAAGATCCGACGAGGGGCTTCGGAGGCCTTGAGGCGGGCTCGCATGTCCACCAGAACGGTGTGCGCGAACTGGCCCCACTGGCCACGATCGTAGCCACCTACGCCCGCGGCGTAGCGCCATCGCGCATCGAAGCTGTAGCGCTCCACCGCCTCGCGGTCTGAGAGCCCTTCCAGACGCTGCAGCACCATCACGGCGGCCACCACCGAGGGAGGCACCGAACGCCGTCCTCGGTGACTGAACAGGTCGGC
>JAAENP010000111.1 GCA_024224155.1 bacterium | reverse complement strand
CAGTCGGCTTGGTGGGCGCGGCGCCTGGGCATGGTGCGGCTCTTTGCCCGCTATCGGAGCGCTGTGGATCCCCGTACCGAAATCCCGCCACAAGGGCTGATCCCAGCCAGCTATCGCCGCAAGGCGCCCTACATCTACAACGACCGACAAGTCGAGCAACTCTTGCAGGCCGCAGGCCAACTGCCCTCGGCCACCGGTCTGCGCGCCGCCACCTACACGACCTTGGTCGGATTACTGGCGGTCACGGGCATGCGGATGGGCGAGGCCATCGATCTGGACCGCGAAGACGTCGATCTGGACGCGGACATCCTCCTCGTGCAGCGCACCAAGTTTGGCAAGTCTCGGCTCGTGCCGATCCATGCCTCCACACACCAGGCGCTGGCCGACTACCAGGCTTTACGCGACGAGATTTACCCACAGCTGAAGACCCCCAGCTGCTTGGTCTCCGAGCACGGCAGACGACTTGCCAAGACCACCGTCCGTGGCACCTTTGCTGAGCTCTCGCGCCAGATCGGACTGCGAGGACCCTGTGATCGCCGGGGGCCGCGCCTCCACGACTTTCGACATCGATTCGCGGTGCGGACACTCTTGAACTGGTATCGCACAGGCGTCGACGTCGAGCGGAATCTGCCCAAGCTCGCCACCTACCTCGGCCACACCCATGTCAGTCACACCTACTGGTATCTCAGCGCCGTACCTGAGCTCTTGCAATGGGCTAGCCTGCGGCGCGAGCAAGGTCACTACGGAGGCCCCCGGCCATGACCTCCAACTTCCCCGCCTTGCTCGAGAGATTCTTCACCGACCGTCTGATGCGCCAACGGGGGGCGAGTCCGAATACCATCGCCAGCTATCGCGACGCCTTTCGCCTGCTCCTGAGATTCGCTCAACAGTCCTTGAACAAGGCGCCTTCGGACCTCCAACTCGAGGATCTGGATGCCTCCTTCATGACCCGATTCCTGGATCATCTCGAAGAAGATCGTGGCAACTGTGCACGCACCCGCAACAACCGCTTGGCGGCGATTCACTCCTTCTATCGCTATGCCGCTCTGGAGGAACCTGGCCACAGTGCTCTGATCCAGCGCGTCTTGGCGATCCCCACCAAGCGTTTCCAACGCCGGGAGGTCGAGTTTCTCGCCCAAGAAGAAACCGAGGCTCTGCTCGACGCGCCGGATCTCGGCACTTGGACAGGCCGCCGCGACCGGGCGCTTCTGAGCCTCGCCGTCGACACCGGTCTGCGGGTCTCGGAACTGACCGCCCTGTGTTGTGAGGACGCCGCGCTCGGCTCTGGAGCTCACGTCCGCTGCGTCGGTAAGGGGCGAAAGGAGCGCTCGACACCCCTGAGCAAGCCGGTCGCGAGGATCCTCCGCCTGTGGCTCACGGAGCGCAACGGACGGCCGGAGGATCCTCTCTTCCCCAGTATCCGCGGCGGATCACTCAGCCGAGATGCCGTCGAGTACCTGCTCGCCAAACACGTCGCCGCCGCGAGCGAAAAATGCCCCTCTATGGCCAAGAAGCGGATCTCGCCTCATGTCCTGCGCCACAGCACTGCGATGAATCTGCTCCACCACGGGGTGGACCGCACAGTCATCGCCCTGTGGCTCGGCCACGAGCGTGTGGAGACGACGCAGGTCTACCTCCATGCCAATCTCAAGCTCAAGGAGAAGATTCTGGAGATGACCACTCCTCCCAATGTGCGGCCCGGCCGCTACCGGCCTAGCGACAGCCTGATACTGTTTCTAGAGAGCCTATGATTATGCCGAGAACTACTATGGGCTGATCCCAGCAAAACCCGTGAACCAGAGATCTGAGACGGGAGTACTCGGCATAATCCGGGACTCGGCATAACGCCTCTTATGCCGAGCTCGGCATAAGAGGCGAAGCCTCGCGCGCCCAACGACGCAGCTTCAAGCTGTTGCTGCGTGCAGGCGCAGACCGAGAGCGCGTGCCACTCTGAGGATTGTCGCGAAGCTCGGGT
>JAAENP010000110.1 GCA_024224155.1 bacterium | reverse complement strand
GTAGAGGTTCTTGATGCGCAGGTTGCTGCCGTCGCGGGTGTACCAGACGTTGTCGTCGCCGTCGGCTTCGCCGTAGTGGGCGTCCTGATAGAAGTTGTGGGAGCTGCCGTCCGGGCCGACGTAGACCCAGGACGGGGACTCGTTGCCGTACCAGGAGTTGGGGGCGTAGAGCTTCCCCAGCGAGGCCCGCCAGCCGACGCCGGCGTTGTTGCGGCGATTGAGGTAGGCCTCGGTGAATCCGAGGTTCTCGGTCGTCGACCAGACGTGGCTGTTGTAGATGAGCTGGAAAAAGGGCCCGACCGGAACCGAGATCGTGAGACCACCGTTGTAGGTGCTGACGTGGTCGATCGCCAGGCTCTGGAGGCCGCCGGCGGCGAAGCCGACGGCTTCGTTCGGATGCTCCATGCCGAAGGCGGCCGGGGCGAGTGTCGCCAACGAGACCCAGAGAGTGAGGGAAGCCAGGGCTCGGGGGAGAGTCTTGATCTGTTTCACTGCTCGTCCTCCCCGTCGGTGATGTCACTCAGACCGTTGCCGCGGACGCGACCGGCGCTGAACTCGAGTCGTTGGGGATGGAAAGCGAGGATGAGATCTCCCGGGGCGAGCTCGTCGAACTCCGTCGTCGCTCCGATTGGCAGCAACCCGCCGAGATCCACCTCGACGGATCTGTCGTCCGGAGCTCCAAGATCAGTGGGGCCGCCGTCTGCGGCGACCCCGCGCCAGGCGCCGACCCCGGCTCGAGCGACAAAGAACGCCAGAGATTGGGTCTGATCGACCAGCCGGTTGAGCGAGCCGAAGCCATCGCGGCCGACAGCGCCGCGCGCCTGCTTCTTGCGCATGGGCGATCCGTCAGGGCCGGCGACTCGCCATTTGCCCGAAGAGAGATCGGCGACGGCCCAGACGGAGCCGGACGAGACGGCATTCTCGAGCTTGAGCTCGACCACGCCGTTGCCGTTGGCATCCACGAGGATCTCGGCGTAGGTGATCAGACGAGCCTTGAACGGTAGGTTCTCTTTCGAGATGCCGACCACGAGGGCCTCACCATTCGGCTGGATGCGAGTGCCCCGGACGACGTT
>JAAENP010000109.1 GCA_024224155.1 bacterium | reverse complement strand
CTCTCGACGTGGGCCTTCCGGTTGGCGTCGCCGATCTCGTGAGCTTTGAAGAGGAAGCCGAAGCGGTGAGCGAAGGCCTCCATCTCCGGCACCGGGATCATCGTCATGCCGGTGCCGCGCAACACCACCACGTGGGTGTTGTCGATCATCACGATCTCGCACGCGCCGCCGAAGTACCTCAGCGCCTCGGTCAGGAAGCTCTTGCACTCGAATCGACGAAACCTCGGGTAGCACTGGATGAAGATCATCCTGGAATGACACAGCACCGCCGATGCGGTTTGGACCTTCCGGTCCTTGTCGCCGATCCTCACCCAGTGCGGGGAGGTATCGTGCTGCATCTCCTGGCCCGGCTCGAAGTGATAGCTCCCGGCCGGGAGGATCGGCTTCACACCGATGCCCTCCCGGCGGCAGAAGGCCGTCAGAGCGGGGTAGGACAGCTCCGCTCCCTGGGCCTGAAGCTCCTCGTGGATCCGTGCTCGGTTGCCCTTGCAGGTCGTGTGCAGCTCGAGGATCTCGTCGCGGTAGGGCTCGGCCTTCAGCGCTCGCTCGATCGGCGGTGGCTCGTGGCTCTGCGAGCGGATCACCTTCTTGATCGCTCCGCGCGAGATCTTCAGGGTTTTCTTGATCGCCCGCGTCCCGAGCCCCTGCTTGTGGAGCTCCAGGATTGCGGTCCTCTGCTCTCGGCTCAGCATGCATCGTCTCCTTTCTCGTTTCAGTGGTTGTCGAAGAGGCCGCTGGCCTCAGGCTGTCCAACAAGCCGTCCCACTCGCTGTGCACCTCCTCGAGCGTTTGCTGCAGCTCGGCGAGCTGCAGAGAAGAAAACTCCGACTGATGTCGGGAAATCTGGCGGCTGAGATGGCGTGCTTGGCGCGCGAGTCGCTCGGCGCGCCCAAGGAGTCGCTCGGGCTCACCAAGGACCTTCTTGCGCTCCGCGAGCCTCTGCTGCAGACGCAGGAAGGCCCGAGGATCTTCGAGCAGTCGCCGACGACCCTTGAGGCCCGCCGCAAGCCAGCCGGCGTAGAGGGCACCGATCTCGCGGGTCCTCAGCTTCTTGCCCACGATCTGCTCGGCCAGCTGGCGACAAGCTGCGCGGTCGATCCGGGCTAGCGGCACCAGGGCCTTCATCGCCGCCTGGGCCGGGATCCGACCGCGGCGGATCGACTCCTGGATCGAATGCGGAAGCTCGCGCACCAAGCCCAGAAGCCGGCTCACCCAGCTGGAGCTCTTGCCGGAGCTTCGAGGCAGCTCGTCCGGACTCCAGCCTAAGCGATGCTGGAGCTCAGCCAGCAACCACCCTTGCTCGAGGGCACACGAGCCCGGACCGTTGGCCATCTGCCATCGCAAGACCAGCGCCTCAGCTTGCTCCATCTCCCACACCAGGGCCTCCACCGTGTCGTGGCCCAGGCGGCGAAGAGCCGCGATGCGCTGATGGCCGTCGATGACGACATAGCGGCCCGGCGCCTCGCGCTCGGGGACCACCACGATCGGCTGTTGCTGGCCGGTCTCCTCCAGGCACAGCCGTAGCCGACGCTGACGCTCACGACTGTGAGCGCGTAGCGAGGCATAGGGCATCTCTAACTGGTGCCACTCCAATTCCATGACGGCTCCTTCTGAAGACACACCTCTCCCTTCTGGGACAAGGCCCCAGAAGGAAACCACCTCGGCGAGCCCTTATCGGCGCCGGCGCTGCGGGCTCATTCGGCGCCCGGACAGGCACCGCGTCCCGCAGATGCAGCAGCGCAAGCCTGTCCGCGCCAAATACGCAGGCTCGAGCCGGCGCCAGGTCTCGCCGAGATCGTCTTCGGCGTCTTCGCCCACAGTGTGCACAAGGCGCTCAGCGTCTGGATACCCTGATGCGTCATCTTTCCCAGAAGCCGACTGACGCCGGAGATAGTCCGCCTGACGTGCTGCGTGCTTCCGGCGCCCATCCGGCTTCTGCTGATACCGCCGGCCCGCTTTGCGCATCGACTCGCGCCGAGCCTGCATCGAGCACTCCTTGCCGCAGTAGCAATGACCTCGATCGCAAGCCGAGCAGATCACCACATCCTCCTCACACTGCCGGCAGGTGAACTGCCGGAAATCCTCTCGAAACAGCGGTTCGACCTGCCAAGCACTGGACAAGTGCCCCCCTTTCCGGCGACACTTCCCATCTGCGGCCCCATGCCGCAGGTGGGAAGGCCCAGGGTGACCGGCAAGTCATTAGCCCCTGGGCCTTCGGTTTTGCCGGGCAACTGTCTATCCGATTCGGATAGGGCTATGCCAGCCAAGGCCTCCCCGTGCCCTCCGCCCCTTTTCAGGGAAGAGAACCTGAGGCGGTATTACGGCGGTAATAAGAGTAGGGTCAAATCTCGCGAGCGACGCAGCGGGCGATTCCTGTCGAGCGAACCCGGATCATTCCCCGATAGCGCTAAAGTATATTGCCTACAAAGTGATGGTGCAGGTCAAGGATGGCCGGATTGTGCTGGCGTTTTGCTGGTCGCACATGCGCCGGGACTTCCTCGACTTGGCGCGAGACTTTCCAGGGCACGAAGAATGGGGACTTTCGTGGGTCGAGGCCATCGGCGAGATCTTCCACCTCAACAAGCTACGCTTGCAGGTGTGGAAAACCAACTGCGAGCGGTTTGCCTCGCGGGATAAAGCCTTGAAGGCCGCGCTCAAGCGCATGAAGCGCAGGCGCGACGCCGAGCTGAGTGAGGAGAAGCTGCACCCATTGCGGCGCAAGATCCTCAAGAGTCAAAAGAACCACTGGGACGGTTTCACCCTGTTCGTCGATCATCCCGAGGTCCCGATGGACAACAACCTGGCCGAGCGGACGCATCGAAAGCCGGTGTGTGGCCGCAAACAGTTCTACGGCTCCTATGCTCTGTGGGCGGGCCAGCTGGCGGCGATGCTTTTCTCCCTCTTCGCCACGCTTCAGCTCAACGGCAT
>JAAENP010000108.1 GCA_024224155.1 bacterium | reverse complement strand
GGATTCGGCACCGGCTCGAGGTTCGATCCCGGCGGCGACGGCGGAGTGGTTCGTGGGCGTCCTCCGGTATGGGTCAGGCAGCTGGGTTTGAGGGCGCGCCGGATTCTCCCTGAGCTCTCGGTCGGGCTCTCGGCGGGCCTCCTCGGCTGGCTCGCGGTGCTCTCGGCGGCGCTGCTGTTGGGCCTGCTGGTCGCCGCGATGGGCGGGGAGGAGGCGCTGACTCGGGAGCCGTCGGAGCAGATCGTGTGGCTGGCGACGCTGCCGGTCGGCCTGCGCCTGGCGGTCAGCCTGGTGGCCGGGGTGGTCGAGGAGCTCTTCTTTCGTGGCTTTTTGCAGCCGAGGGTGGGTATCGCGGCGTCGAGCCTGCTATTCGCCGGCGCCCACGTCGCCTACGGCGAGCCCTTCCTGCTGTTCGGCGTCCTTCTGCTGTCGCTCTTCTATGCCTGGCTGACGCGTTGGCGGGGCAGCGTCTACGCGGCGATGGCGGCGCACTTCCTGTTCGACGCGATTCAGCTCCTGGTCGTCATTCCCGCCGTGCTCCGGATCATCGCGACCGGATCGGCTTTCGGAACCTGACTTTCACCACCGGGTCGAGGTTCTGCTAGACTCGGCACCGCGATGCCCGTCGAAGAGCCTCAAGTCCGGATCTCGATCGGTAGCCGTTTCGAGCATATCGACCTGATCCAAGTCGTCGTCGACGACGCGCTGGAGCGCCTCGGGCTGGATGACGATTCGCGTCACTGGGTCGGGATCGCGATCCGTGAGGCAGTGGCCAACGCCATCAAGCACGGCAATCGGCAGGACCCGGACAAGGAGGTCGAAGTGGAGCTGGCCATCATCGGCGATCAGGCGATCATCCGCGTCGTCGACCAGGGGGAGGGGTTCGATCTGCAGGAGGTCGAAGATCCGCTGGCGCCGGAGAACCTGCTCAAGCCGAATGGCCGCGGGATCTTCTACATGAGCAACTTCATGGACGAGATCGAGTACAGCTCCCGACCCGAAGGCGGTACGGTGGTGACTCTACGCAAGCAGATCGCGGGGATCCGGACGGATTAGAGACTAGACTCAATTCGCGAATAACTCAATTCTGAAGGAGCGAGCATGAAGATCGAAGCGCGTCACGAGCAAGGTGTGACGATTATCGAGCCCAAAGGCAAAATCACGATCGGCGTCGGGGACGTCGCCTTGCGTGAGGCGGTGTCCGAGGCGCTGGAAGCCGGCGCCCGCAATATCCTGGTCGATCTCGGAGGGGTGAGCACCATCGACTCCTCGGGAATCGGCGAGCTGGTGAGTGCCTTCACCTCGGTCTCCAATCGCGGCGGCCAGCTCAAGCTGGTCAATCTGCCGCCCAAGGTCACCGACATTCTGCAGATCACGCAACTGATCTCGGTATTCGAGGTTCACGACAACCTCTCAGAAGCCCTCGCTTCGTTCTCATAAGTCCGCGAGCCGTTCGT
>JAAENP010000107.1 GCA_024224155.1 bacterium | reverse complement strand
GCTGATCTCGTGATCGGCGAAAATTAGAATTCCCGGCCGACGACAATTAAAATTCCCTACCGGCGACAACCATCAACGACCATTGAAGATCGCGCCTTGGGCGCCCCGGAGATGGTCACCGACGCACAAGTCAGGAGGTTGAAGAGGTTGTCTAAGACAGAGAAAACGCAAGAACTTGCGGCGGCGAAAGCCGGCATGGACGTAAAGACCGCCAGGAAGTACCTGGGCGATGGCAGACTCCCCAGCGAGAGGAAGCCCGAACGGACGTGGCGAACACGTCCGGACCTGTTTGAACGGGTCTGGGAAGAGGTTCGCCAGCAGATCGACTTGAACCCCGGGCTGGAAGCCAAGACGCTGTTCGAGGCGCTCCAGCGCAAGTACCCGGGCGAGTTCGCCGACGGACAGCTGCGGACGCTGCAACGGCAGATCAAGCGCTGGCGGGCCACCGAAGGCCCTGGGCGCGAAGTCTTCTTCGCACAGAAGCACGTACCGGGGCGGCTGAGCCAGTCCGACTTCACGTACATGAACGAGCTGGGCATCACGATCGGCGGACAGAGCTTTCCGCACATGCTCTACCACTTCGTGCTGACCTACTCGAACTGGGAAGCGGTCACGCTGTGCTACTCGGAGAGTTTCGAGAGCTTGAGCGAAGGTCTGCAGAACGCCTTGTGGGAACTGGGCGGTGTCCCGCTGGAACACCAGACCGACCGGCTTTCAACGGCGGTGAACAACATGAGCGACGAGAAGGAGTTCACCTCGCGCTACGAGGCGCTGCTGCGGCATCACCGGCTGGAAGGGCGGAAGATTCAGGCCGGCAAAGCCAACGAGAACGGAGATGTCGAGCAACGCCATCACCGCTTGAAACGCGCCATTGATCAGGCGCTGCTGCTCCGCGACAGCCGGGACTTTGCCTCGATAGCGGACTACAAGGAGTTCCTACGATTGTTGCTAGCGCAGTTAAACGCCGGCCGGCGCGAGCGCCTGGCGGCCGAGATGCAGTACCTGCGGGCGCTGCCGGAGCGGCGGCTGGAGAGCACGAAGCGGGTGAAAGCGAAGGTCGACTCGGGCAGCATCATCTACGTCGACCGCAACGCCTACTCGGTGAACAGCCGGCTGATCGGCGAGCAGGTCGAGGCGCGGCTCAACACGGAAACCGTCGAGGTTTGGTACGCCGGTCGCAAAGTCGAACAGATGCCGCGGCTGCGGGGCCGGGGCAAGCATCGGGTGGACTACCGGCACATCATCGACTGGTTGGTGCGCAAGCCCGG
>JAAENP010000106.1 GCA_024224155.1 bacterium | reverse complement strand
CGGTGCATGCGGCACCCAAGGGCAAGCGGCCGAGGCCGCAGAACAAGCGGGTGTGGGCGAGTCTGAAGAAGTCGCCGGAGGAGGTGATCGCCCAGGCCTTCGAGGAGGCGCTCCAACGCGACCCGGGACGAGAGAAGCGGTGGTTTGCGCTGGTCGATGGTGCCCCGTCCCCGCTGAAGATCCTCCCCCGGCTGGCGAAGAGCTACGGCGTCGAGTTGACCGTCGTGCTGGACCTCATCCATGTGAGCGAGTACCTGTGGAAAGCCTCCACCGTCTTCCACGACCAAGAGAGCCTGGAAAGCGAAGAGTGGGTCCGCCACAGGCTGACGGAAATTCTGCGTGGTCATAGCTCCCGGGTCGCCGGCGGCATCCGCCGCAGTGCCACGCGGCGCGGCTTGGATGTCGAAGAGCGCGAGGCCGCAGACAAATGCTGTAACTACCTTCTCAACCACACGCCCTATCTTCGTTATGACCAGTATCTGGCGAGGGGATCTCCCATTGCCACGGGGGTGATCGAGGGCGCTTGTCGCCATCTCGTCAAAGACCGCATGGAGCGGACCGGAGCGCGCTGGAGGCTCAAGGGAGCCGAGGCGGTTCTGCGCCTACGAGCCCTACGCTCAAGCGGCGACTTCGACGAATACTGGCGATTTCACGAAGCGCGAGAGTACGAGCGCAACCAT
>JAAENP010000105.1 GCA_024224155.1 bacterium | reverse complement strand
CGCACCGAGATGAGCCAGCTCCACGAACTCGGGAGCGACCCCAAAGGCCGCGAACATCTGAACAGGCTGTACGACAAGTACAGTGAACTCGTGAGGAAATACGAGCTGGAGCTTCAGAACAACTCATCCGACGAGAGCGACAGCTCCGAGTACTAGCAGAGTGTCTGATCGCCGTCGCCACCGGTGCGAGGACGCGAACGACCTGTCGGGCCCAAGAGAGCCGAGGATCGCAGACAGGGTCAGCCAGCCGCCATCCCGCTGAGGTGGGCGATGGACCCAACGGACACTTCGTGCTCCGGCTACGTCTCGCCGACGTCGCGTGACTCGGACGGCAGGCCGTGCGGCGCTGCGCTTGGCCGTACATCTTGCGGCGGTCCAGTCGGGGTTCCACATTGGCGGCATGGTACCGTGCACCATGCGCAAGTTCATAGGTCCCCCCGCCGCTATCTCCGGTTCCCTCGGCGCCGACGCCGCGGCTGTGCCGAGCTGGGAGCGCGCGTCGGGCGCGCCGCCAGATGGCTCGGCACGTGCAGCTTTCGGCGGCGCCGAGACGCGCCGTGGCGCGGGTCGGATTCGCAGCGCTCGGCTGGCGCAGCCCGGTCTCGGGACTCACGCCGAGCTTCAACCCCTCGGACCGTTCACTCACGATCGACGGCGACTTCGACCTGGGCCCGAATAGCAACATCTCCAAGAACGGGTACCCCTGGCTCTGGGACGATGACGCTCAGAACCTGGGCGCGGGTTTGCAGGCCCTGGCGTCAACCACCAGCGGCTCCAACAACACCGCCGTCGGCTACTACGCCCTCTATGGCAACACCGAAGGCAGCAACAATGCCGCGCTGGGAACAAATGCGCTCGGGCAAAACCAAGACGGCGACTGGAACATCGCCATTGGCAACAGCGCGCTCTTCGCCAACACCAGCGGGAGCTTCAATCACGGGCTCGGGCATTTCGCTCTCCGCTACAACACCACGGGATCCCACAACGTCGCGGTCGGCAACGCCGCCCTGATGAATACCGACGGGAACTCCATGTACCTGGACGGCAGCAACAACACCGCCGTCGGAGACGGCTCTCTCTTCTCCAATACCACTGGGAGCTCCAACGTTGCGGTGGGAAGCGGCGCTCTCTTTTCCAATACTGACGGGAACTCCTTGACCGCGGTCGGCTCGGGCGCCCTGGCGAACAATACGACGGTAGTCGGTACCTACTCTACGTACCGAGGTGAGGGTAACAGTGCCTTCGGAACCAACGCGCTCAGGGCGAACACCATTGGCTCCCAGAACACCGCTACCGGGAGCGAATCCCTGCAGGAGAATTTGACCGGATCAAGAAACACGGCCACCGGCTATGGAGCTCTGCAGAACAACACTGACGTCGTAGGACCCAGCAGCACTTATTCGGGAGAGTCAAACTCCGCCTTCGGAGCTAACGCACTGCTCAACAACACCTACGGCTCCAACAACACCGCCGTCGGCGCACACGCGCTCCAGGACAACATGACCGGTCACTACAACACGGCCGTCGGGCTCTTCGCTCTCGAGCCTTCGACCGGCAGTTTCAACATCGCTCTCGGGAGCGACGCCGGCGCCGTGACTCCACCCGTGGGTAGTTCCAACATCTTCATCGGCAACGGCGGCGCCACGGGCGACAACTACACGATTCGCATCGGCAACCAGCCGTCCGGGATGCCGGAGGAGGGCCAGCACAACCGAGCTTTCCTGGCCGGGGTGTACGGAGCGATTGTCCCGGGCGAGCCGGTTTGCGTCAACGCCTCCGCTCAGCTGGGGCAATGCAGCGCGCCCGGGGTGCTCTCGTCCCGGCGCTTCAAGCGCGAGATTCGGGACATGGGCGAGGCCTCTGGGAAGGTCTCCGAGCTGCGGCCGGTGACCTTCCGATTCAAGGAGGGGTTCGAGCGAGGCAGTCCGGAACTCCAGTTCGGATTGATCGCGGAAGAGGTCGCGGAGGTCTTTCCGCAGCTCGTGGAGTACGACGAGGGCGGCAAGCCCTACACGGTCAGGTACGAGCTGCTCACGCCGCTGCTTCTCAACGAGATCCAGAAGCAGCAGCGACTCCTGCGGGCGCAGGGGGAAGAGATCGCACGCCTGCGCGACGATACTCGGCTTGCCGCCGAGCAGAGCCGCGAACTGGCTCACCTGCGGGCGCGTCTGGACCGCCTCGAGGCCGCGCAAGCCAGGACCTCACGCACGAGACATACGGGGAGCCAGGGCCAGACCGCGTTTCTCCCGGCACCCGGTCGCGAGCCGCCGGGCTAAGCCCGGACGGGGCCTCGGGGACGCCTGAACTTCCGGCCGCCCCTCCGGTCGCGGATCTCCAAGCTGAGCAAGTCGCTCAGACTCAAGCATTTACGGCGTCGCGGCGGGAGAGTTGTGAAAAGGTCAGGCTAGACTTCGACCGTGCTTCGCCGGCTGCTGCTGTCGCTCGCCGTCATCGCGGGTTCGTTCGTCGTCTATCAGTGGGCGACCTGGCCCGAAGTCGACGATCTGGCAGCGGGCGACCCTACGACCAGCGCCTTCATCGAACGACACAATCGCAAGTCCGGTGGCCGCGCGCTTCACACTTGGGCGCCCTACGCGGACATCGCCCCGAGCCTGAAGCACGCGGTCTTGGTGGCCGAGGATATCGACTTCTTCAGCCATCGGGGCTTTGCAGTCGAGGAGATGCGCATCGCCCTGCGCGAGTCTCTTGACGAGGGGCGAAAGCTTCGAGGCGCCTCGACGATCACTCAGCAGCTGGCCAAGAACCTCTGGCTGTCTCCATCCAGAAACCCGTGGCGAAAGGTCAAAGAGATCGTGCTGACCAACCAACTCGAAGGGAGCCTCTCGAAGCGCAGGATTCTAGAGCTGTATCTCAATGTGGCCCAGTTCGGACCCGACGTCTTCGGCGCCGAGGCGGCGGCCCGGCATTTCTACGGTGTTTCGGCCGCCCGCCTCACCGTGCGTCAAGCAGCCGAGCTTGCCGCGGGGCTGTCGAGACCCGGTTCCTGGAACCCAAACAGCTCCAGCCGCGGCTACCGGCACCGCGTTGAGATCATACGAACGCGAATGCGGCGGGCGCGCTGGGTTCTCCGTGAGCTATGAATGGGTTTCGCGTTCAAGGGTCGCGTACGGTCGACACGGTGGTCGACCGCTACAACCGCGCTGCCTTGAGCGCCTCCACCGGCGAACCGCCTGTTGAGTCTCCGCCGATGCGCGGATGAAGGAGCGCCGTGTGTGCCTCGGAGGGAGCCTCTCTTTGCTCCCGTAGAGGCAGCACGGGCGCGACTCAATCGGTCCGCCTGGGGCCGCATCCGGCGCCGAGAACTAGTCGATAGAAAACTCTCGGTCGACACGGAGGTCGACCTCTACAAGCCTGTAGTCCCGAAAGGGCTTCTCCGGGTTACCCCTCGCGCAGGGCCGATGCCACCGGCATCCGCGCGGCGCGTATCGCCGGGAAGAGACCTCCCACCAGCCCGATCAGAGCCGCGTAGAGAATCCCATTCTTGAGCAGCGTCGCGTTGACATCAAAGGCGAAGGCGATCTGGCTGAAGCTTTGCCAGTTGATGGTCGCGGCGCGAAAGCCGTCGAAAGCGAGGTAGGCCAGCCCCCCACCGATGAGCCCGCCGGCGAACGCCAGAACCAGGGACTCGAAGAGCACCGAGATCACCACCGGAGCCGACTTGAAGCCCAGCGCCCTGAGGGTCGCGATCTCTCGGGTGCGGGCCGAAACCGCTGTGTACATCGTGTTCAGAGCGCCGAAAATGGCCCCGAGACCCATCAGCCCCGCGATCAACGAGCCCAGTCCGATGATGATGCTTCGCAGCAGACTCGACTGCTCGGAATAGAACTCGGTCGCTTGAGCCACCTTGACGTTCAAACGGGGATCGGTGGTCAGCGAATCCTCGAACTCGGAGAAGGCCTCGACCGAGTTCAGCTTGGCGTAGACCGACTGGTAGGAGTTGCCGCGCCGATAGGCCGGCTGCACCACCGCGGCGTCCGCCCAGATCTCGCCCTCGGCGATGCCGCCGCCGGCCTCGAAGATACCGACCACCGGCCATTGCTCGCCACCGACCTCGATGCTCGAGCCCAGATCCAACCCTGAGAACTCCCGGCTCGCTCCCACTCCCACGACCAGCTGGCTCAGCCCCCACTCGAACATCCGCCCCTGGGTGATCTCTAGGTTGCTGCGCACCTCGAAGGCCGCGGGAGCAACACCTCGAAGCGGAACGTTGGCATCGGTGCCGGTCGAGCGCTTGGGCAGGTTGATGATCACGAACAGCTCGGGAGATGCCATCGGACCTCCGGCGTAGCGCGCAATGCCTGGCGCGTCGGCGATGATCTCGGTCTGGGGTCCGCCGAAGCCGCTCATCATCTCGGAGTCCGAGCCGCTGCGCAGCACGATCGCGTTCTCGGGCTCGCCCGAGTTCTGGACCATCAAGCGGATGCCTTGGGCGATGGAAAGCACGCCCACCAATACCGCCACGACCCCGGCAATCCCGAAGACCGCCGACAACGCGGCGCCCTTGCGCTCGGGGAGCGTTTGTAGGCTGAACTTGGAGACCGCGAAGATCTGGGTGAACCAGTTGAGCATGTCGAGCTACCTCCTCAGAGCGTCTGCGATTCGTAGCCGTTGAGCTTGCAGCGACGGCAGGATCCCGGCCGCGATGCCGACCCCAAGAACCAGGAAGACGCCCAGCGCGACGTCGGACAGGGGGAAGTAGAACACCGGAAACGCGCCTCCTGTGGGGTCGCCCTTGAAGGTGATCAAGGCCCAGGCCACCGCCAGACCCAACAGACCCCCGATTCCGGCCAAGAGACATGATTCGCCGAGCACGAGTCCGAGCACGCCGCGGTCGGTGAAGCCCACGGCCTTGAGCACGGCCAGCTCGCTGATTCGCTCACGCACCGTCTGCGCCATGGTGTTGCCGGCGATCAACAAGATCGTGAAGAAAACGGCACCCAGAATCGCCATCAGGATCCTGGCGATGTTGCCGACCTGATTGGCAAAGCCCTGAACAAAGGCGCCTTCGGGCTCGGCCTTGGTCTCGGCCGGCGAGTTGGCGAACTCGGTGTCAATCGCCTGAGCGACCTGGGCCGCTTGGTCCGGATCCTCGACCCGAACCCAGTACCAACCGACGTTGCCGTCGCCCCAGGCCCGGGCTTCTTCGAAGTAGTCGTGGCGGAAGAAGAACTGACTGGTGTCGGTACCCTTCTCGGCACCCTCGAAGATACCCACCAGATCGAACTCCCAGGCCCGGGTACCGTCCTTCTTGCTCCAGATGGTGGCCTGAATCGGGATTCGGTCGCCGACCTTCCAGCCGAAACGCTCGGCCGTCACCCGGCCCACGATGGCGCCGGTCCGGGTCGAGAGCCACGCCTGTTTCTCTCCGGGCTCGAGAATGTACTCCGGAAACATGTCCAGAAAAGGTTCCGGCTCGACCGGCATCTGCGCGAAGAAATTCGAGGGCTTCTGGTAGATGCCCCCGAACCAGGTCGCGTGAACCGCCAGATCGACTCCTTCGATCTGGTGCATGCGGTCCTCATAGCTCTCGGGCAGAAACTGGATGATCGAGACCTTGTGGCGCACGACCAAGCGGTCGACGCCCGCAACGTCCACGCCCTGGTTGAAGGCGACCCGCACCGCGGCCAGGAAACCGAAAAGCACGAATGCCACCAGGATTGAAAGCGCGGTCAAAGTCGTGCGCAGCTTCTTGCGCTTCAGGTTGCTCAGGATCAGCTTGAGGTATTTCATTCGACCGGCTCCTCACTGAGCTGCCCCTTGTCCAGATAGAGCGTCCGTGAGGCTCGTGCGGCGGCGTGGGGATCGTGGGTCACCATCACCACCGTCTTGCCCTGCTCGGTGTTGAGCGTCTGGAGAAGCTCCAGGACCGCGTCGCCCGATTTGCGGTCGAGATCACCGGTCGGCTCGTCGCACAGCAGAAGCGTTGGGTCGGTGACAATCGCGCGCGCGATGCCGACACGCTGCTGCTCGCCACCCGAAAGCGTACGCGGGTAGTGCTTCATTCGATGCGAAAGACCGACAACCGCCATCGCCGTCGCGACCTGCTGCTTTCGCTCCTTGGCGTTCAGCCGAGTCAGAAGCAGCGGCAGCTCGACATTGCGCGAGGCGTTCAGAACCGGCAGCAAGTTGTAGAACTGAAACACCAAGCCCACGTGGCGCGCGCGCCACGAGGCGAGCTTGCGGTCCGAGAGTCTGTCGATGCGTTGACCGGCGACGTGAACCTGCCCCTTGGTGGGGCGATCCAGTCCCCCAACCAGGTTGAGCAGGGTCGACTTGCCGGAACCCGAGGGGCCCATCAGCGCCAGAAACTCGCCCTTCGGAATCTCGACGTCGAGCCCGCCGAGAACGTGAATCTCTTCCGAGCCTCGCTTGAAGACCTTGTCGACACCCTTGACGTCGACAAGCAATCCGTTGTCACTCATTGAGTTGTCTCCTCTACCTCGTCGCCATCCTTGAGATCCTCCGGCCCTGCCAGGACCACCCGCTCCCCGCCACTCAACCCGGCCAGGACGAAGGCCTCCTGCTCGTTCGTGTTACCCAGCTTGACCGCCCGGCGCTCGACCTTGCCCCCGGCGACCACGAAAACCAGATCCGTGGCGCCGTCGTTGCGAACTGCTTCGCGCGGCACGACCACCGCGGCGCTGGCCGCGCCGCCCTGCTCCTCGACACCCTGAAACGCCACCTTGACCCCCATGTCCGGCAGGATTCGAGAATCGAGCTCGTCAAACCCAATTCTCACCCTGACGGTCGCGGTGCTGCGATCCGCGGTCGGAATGATCGCGATCACCGAGCTCGGGATCTTCCAGTCCGAATACGAGTCGAGCGTCGATTCCACCCGTTGACCAGGCGTTACGCGATTGATGTAGGCCTCGTTGACGTCGACCTCGATCTCGAGTGAAGACATGTCGACAATCGTGCCGATACCCGTGCGGGTAAACCCGCCCGACGACATGGGCGAGATCATCTCTCCCGGTTGCGCGTTCTTGGCCACCACGACGCCGTCGAAGGGCGCCCGGATCACGGTGTCGTCGAGCGCCTGCCGAGCGACTGCCAGGCTTCGCTCGGCCACGGATACCGCCTCGCCCTGACTGTCCAAACGGGCCGCGAGCGAGTCGGCCTGGGCCCGCGCCTTGTCGAGCTCGGCCTGGCTGGCGACCTGGTCGCCTACCAACCGCTCGATCCTCTCCAGGTCGAGCTGGGCTTCAGCCAGGCGCACGCGGGTCTCTTCCAGGTCTGTGCGTGCCGCTCTCAACTGGGCCGCCGCCAGGTTGACGCGTGCCCCGGCGTTGGAGTCGTCCAACCGAGCCAGGACCTGCCCTTCGGTCACCTCCATGCCCTCCTCGATCAGAACCTCCTGGACTTTGCCGGTGACCTTCGACGAAACCGTGGCCTGGCGCCGCGCCGTGACGTAACCCGATGCGTTGAGCACGGTCTGCCGGCCGCCGACGGTCACCTCGCGAGCGGTCGCCACCTGGACACCGGCGACTTTCGGTCTGGAGACCCACCACAGAACCACCGCCAGAACCAGCGCGACCGCGGCGATCACAGCAAGCCACTTGCCCCTTGCCCGAGCGGGCTCCTCGGTGCGATCGATGCGCAGTCCGTCCAGCTGCTCTTTGATTTCCGGCACTCTGTTGTTCTCCGATCCGAGTCTTCGAGGCTGAAGTCTACGCGGAGTCTACAGGCTCGGACTAGCCGGCTCGGCCGGCGGTCGATTCGGCCGATGTCCGGTTTCCGGACGATCGCGAGCGGTCGGCGAGCAAGGCGCCGGCCCGGTACAGCAAATAGAAGCCGACCATCTGAATCACGTGATACAGATCGTTGTGATTGAAGTGCCGGTGGAGCGTGAAGCCGCTCGCCTGAACGCCGGCGGCGGCGAAGCTGACCAGGATGCCTGCGATCACCCAGGGGCCACCGGGCCAACCGTGTCCGATCCAGCGCCACAGCGCGACGACGGCGACAAAGACCATCGCGGGCAGGTACTCGAGAATCACGTACTCGAAGCCGTCGTGCCGGGCCATCCAAACGGCAT